>CAIVVG010000178.1 GCA_903909295.1 uncultured Chlamydiae bacterium | reverse complement strand
GAGAGCTGAGCGTGGTCCGCTGGAAAGGCGAGCGTCGAGCATCCAACATTGAACCGAAAAGAATCATGCTGTTCAGGGAGTTGCGGCAGGCACGGCGGACAGTAGGGGGCCTGTGTGCAAGCCTGTAAAGGGGTTGCCTCCGCTTGACGTAGCGATGGTAGTCCACGGCTCGGCAAGATTAGGGAGCTCGTTATCCCGCAGCCATGATCCCGAAATCTTCCGCCGAATTATTGGTGTGCGTTTAAGGAATCCTGGAAAATTGAGCACGATTTATTGTCAGCCTTTGACACGATGTTTATTGGCAATGGAGCCACTGGACTAGGTATCCGATTATTGACATTCAGGCCTCCGAGCCTCCAATTTCTCGAAATTATCCAGATTTTCCTCAACTGCGAGCGAATTCTCACAAACAATCACGATGCCGTAGCGCCATGAGATCTTATTGGCCGTGTCCATTGTAATTGAATCGCTGCCCTTTGCGAATATTTCCAAGCCTATTAGATCCCTCAGAATTGTGTATGATTTGATTCTAAGTAATTCGGCAAGTTCTGTAATGCGAATCGCATCACCCTCAAAACGGATCTCTATGCATGACGGATTCTCTGCGGGCACAACATCGATCTTCTGGATTGGCGACAACCCCTCCAATATTTCATCCTCAGCAAAACTCTCCGCCAGAAACGGTTCCCCAGTCTTTTCAATCAACATATCTGTGTGACCTTGAGCCTCATAAGTCACATACAGATCTTCCTCGGTCATCTCAGCGGCTTTGGCAGGCACCAAGACGCCCGCTGCGAGCCCCTCGCTTCCCTGAGTTCGCTCGGGAAATTCGCTCTCTTGCGTGGAAAGTGACTCTTGCTGGATCGCGGGTGCAAGAAAAAACAATGGGCTCCTTACAATGCGATCTCCAGGAACACGAGCCCCTAATGGAGGCGGAGGTATGGGTTTCGAGGCGGTCCTAATCACTCCCGGTGTCAGCCTGTAAACCAGTGGAGGCAAGCGTAGCGCAGACGGTGGACATGGAATATGAAATGGCAATTTGCCCGTCAAAGAAGTTGTATCGTCGGGAGGCATATCCGTATTCCTGTCCTTTGCTACTGGGTTTTATTGCCATCGGTGACTCTTCCGAGGCGCGTCAACCTCATTTCGATTCGACGTGCGCGGTCATTTTTACGGCGGAAGGAATCTGGCGTGGGCTTAGATTCCGGAACCGGAAGGATCGTTTGCCCTGCTGAATAGCAGCGAAGATTGATTCGCTGAAGAACTTCACGGTCCCTGATTGGCCCAAATGAATCAACATACGCAAGCCATTCCTGCTTTAGAGCCAGAGCGCGCAAAAGCCCGAGGTCATTGTTGGAACCGGCGCTCAGACGCCGGGAATCTCCAAGTTCTCCGGCCAAAAGATCCGGCAGTCGTTGATCAAGATTGCCTGTAGTTGAAAGCGGAACTCCATCGGTATGCCCTATCAGTTCCAGCGTATCCACTCGATTCTGACGTTTGATGATTTCAGCCGCAATGCGAGGAAACGGAGGCTCGTTAAATCCGCCGCTTTCGTTAGGAACCCTGTCTCGCAGTGCCTTAGAGAATGTGGGACTGATAATCGGACTTCCGGGATCGAATCTGAATTCCGACCGCTCTTCATTGATTACGATATTCGTATTTTCCCTCTTGAGCTCTTGATTTTCATTTTCGAGTTGTTCGATTTTTCGCCTCAGTTCGACCAAGTCTTCCTTTTCTGGTGTCGCCTTTACCTGTTCCTGAAGCTTTCTGAGTAGCTCCTCCAACTCCTTGATCTTCGCCTTTAGTGATCTGATTTCATCAGCCATTCCGGTGGGGTCGTTTTTTTTCAGAACTTGAATACGCTCCACCGCCACAGTGCAGGTTACTTTTAGATCTTTAATTACCTGCTCGGCCCCTTGGTATCTAATTGGTTGGAGACCAAGCTCTGCTCGTAGAAGATTTGTTGGCTCTATTACTCTTACAAAGTCTCTGCCGACAGCAGTTATGACCCTCTCCTTTGCAGCGATGTTATTTTTTGGAAGCAGAACATAAAATACCGCTCCCAGCATGACGATCGAGATGATGAAAAGCGTGATGAACAAATCAGTCACACTTGGCCAATAGCCGCCCGTGGGAGTTTCATCGTCATGGTTAAACATTCCGTTCGTAAATTAGCTCTTCTTTTTTGAGAATGGATTTCTCAGGTGCCACCACTTCTTTGCATGTCTGTGGGAGAGGTCAGCGGCAGTAGAAAAAGGGACTCGTTTAACCTCCGAGGGGCGTTCTAAGAGAGCGGGTGCGGACACAATTGGTCGGGGCTCAGGGACTCGTTGATCCAGTTTGCGACTTTCCGTTAAGTTGCCATCATTTCCGGGCCGCCTCCCAAATGGATTGGTGCCCCCAAATTGGTTGTTTTTCTCTGTATCCTTTTGAAGTTGGATCAATCTATCAACACCAGCCCCGACTTTCTCAGCTTCTCTTGTGAGTTTGTCAGCCGCCGCGGCAACGTTCGATTTCGTGGCATCTCCAATCTGTGAGATTTGCGCCTTTCCAGCATCAGTCAAATCTTGAAACGCAGCACTTGCGTCCGTTTTGATCTTCCCGAGATCGGACACTGCGGTTGCAATTCTTTTGGATTCGGTCGCTAGATCTTGTCCTGCCTTAGTCACCCCCGCGAGACCGTCAGCAGTTACGATTTTGAATTCCTCAGCCGAGTCGGAATGCCATTTCTTCTGCTCAGCATTCAACTGGGCAATGGTCGACTTGACGACATTCATGCCGGCGGCGACTGCATGCTCGCTCGTGCTTTTGATGACTTCCGGAATCCCGGCCATGCTG
>CAIVVG010000177.1 GCA_903909295.1 uncultured Chlamydiae bacterium | reverse complement strand
GTCCTCTTTGGTTCTGAGGTAATGCAGAGAATACTCTTCCGCCCGATAGTCGACTTTCGCAAAAACATGCTTCAAAAGGCACCCGGCTACAAAGTTTTCAAATTTGGCGCCGTTATCCCCCTTCACAAGACCTGTGTCAAAAAAATAGATCTTTGGCTCTTTTAGCAAACTCCTCGCGATATTGGTAGAGAAAGGAACTACCCGAAAAACAACATAAAGCGCTTCCAAAATCTCAATGTACTTCTTCACCGTATTCGGAGAGATCGCCACATCTCGCGCAATCGATTCATAGGAAATGGTAGAACCCACCCGGCCTCTCAAGAGTTCAAAGACCAGGCGAATGGCATTGAGATTCTGAATCTGATCAAAATTCAATACGTCCACTCGAAGAAGACTATCCACATATTGGAGCCTCCAACGGCTTGCGTCGATGGGGTCTTCCGCAAAAAAAGGCTCCGGAAAGGGGCCTCGCTCTAGGAAATGATCCAGGGTATAGGGCACCCCTACTTGCTCACACTCGGCGGGAGAAAGGGGCATTAGGCGGTGCAGAAAATAGCGTCCTGCAAGGGAGTCCCCCACCTGGCTGAACACCTCAAGGCGCGCACTCCCCGTAACTAAAATTTTCTGAAAATCGGACTTCGTGTCATAGAGCCCCTTCAGATAGTTCTTCCACTCGGGCATCTTATGCAGCTCATCGAGAATAATGAGCTCTGTTGAGGGGAGCCAGGCCTCCCCCACCATGATTTTCCGATCCTCAAGCCTATCATAAGAGAGATAAACCGAAGAGGTGTACTCTTTTGCAATCTCCTTAGCCAGAGTGGTTTTACCAGCTTGGCGGGGTCCCTCCAACAAGACGATTTTCTTCTCGAGATCCCGAATAATCGCCTTTTTTTGTGCCCTTTCCATACCTGACTATTCTGCACGATATTGCGGAAAAGTCAAGACTATTCCGCAATAGCGTGCGAAACAGTCGATTTTTCGGCTCTTTTGAGCCTCTTAGCAAAAAATAGCGGCCCATTGCAATCAATAAGATCGGGTGCTACAATTGCCCCCTATTATGACACAACCTGCTTTTGGACGCCTCTACGACTTGCCCTCAACGATCATTAGGTCTTTTCTTCCGCTCTTCAAAACTTGATCAAACATGGTCATGTATAACCAAATGATCAGATTTTGATCGAGGGCTATCATGCCCTCGGTTTAATTTCCTGGCGCTGCGAATTACTTCGCCGCCTTGCCCCCGCGGATGTATAAATACACCGCTAGGCAAAACACACCAAGCCCATCGCTTCTTTACAAAAGCGAGGTCTGAGCCAGACACTGTACAAAGCATTAATGCTTTGTCTTTTTTTTCAGTGGATTCCGCAGAATCCGCAAAAGCCGTGGAGGGCAACTTATGCACAAAACCACAGCTCAATAGCTGGATTATACCAGCCAGTTCCATCCCACCTTCACAGCTAATGCATCGGCCTTAGTTTGTTCTCGGTAACGATGCGAGATGCAACATAGGCCCGATTGTAAGGGAAAAGATTATTTTACGCAACATGAAACATGAGACCTACGCAACCACAAACCTGTTCATTTTAACCAATAATAAACAACTTTGACCAGGTTCATAACGAACTGTTACAAGCCCC
>CAIVVG010000176.1 GCA_903909295.1 uncultured Chlamydiae bacterium | reverse complement strand
TGTTCATTCACATGATCTTTTCCACAAAAATAGGAGCTCTGTCCGCAGATATCCATAAGGAACCCTGCCGTCCGATTTATAGCTGGATGGGAGGAATAAGCCCCATGAAGGCCATCGTGACTGATATTCATTGTGGAAAACGCGGCAGCAAATCCAAGTAAAAGATAGGCCCACAGAGCAGACCACCCGCTGAGGGTCCCAGAGAGCAGAAAAAGGTAAGCGAGGAATAAGAAAGAGAGCGCTACAGCCGTTTTGATATACATGTAAGTCCCCGCTTTAGGGCTTATTTTATTCCCTTTAAAATATTGATCAACTCGCTGTCTTAATACAGCATAAAAATCATCATTACATTTAGAGAAAACAGGCTTCTTCAACATAGCAACTCCAATAAAAATCTAAAAATTTACTCCTCGGCACGAGGCGATCCAAATACTCTCTATGGCCGAGTCCGGTATACTTAATATGCCTATAATCGGCAAGAATACTTCGTTATAAGGCGAGAATTCTTCTTGCGAAAACACCCTCCGATTCATTAAAATCCCCGCTGAACCCTTCCCAAGGCGCTATGACCTCCGTACCCATCATGATCGATGAGATTGCTCACAAGTATCCACAGAAGATCGCCATCCAGATGTGGAACACCGATCGCATGGGGGAGAGCCTTACATTTTCTGACATGCTCTCTTTGATTCAGAAGCGGTCGGGGCGTTTGCAAAACATCGGGATCCAACCGGGCGATCGAGTGGGCATTGCTGCCCCCAATTGTCTCGATTGGGTGATTTCATTTTTTGCTGTCCTCTTTTGCAAGGCAACGGTGGTGGCGATCGATGCGCAATTGGATGGGGTCGATCTCGTCACATTCATTCAAAGGACAGATGTACAAGCGGTTTTGACGACGAGCACTATTTTTTCCAAAATCTTTGTAGCTCCTTCTCTTCCCTCCTTCTTCGATATTCAGAGTGATTATGTGCCGCTCTGCGAAGGAATCCGGAGAGACAACCTCGATGGGGACCCGGCGATCGCCCTCATTTGCTTTACCTCGGGTTCGACGGGCGCTCCAAAGGGGATTTTGCTCGACCACCACGCGCTACTTGCTGCAGTCAGAGGCTCCGTAGTTATCTCGGTTGTTTCAGAAGACCGTTTCCTATGTGTTCTCCCTTTGAGCCACGTGATTGGGATCTGCACGACTGTGCTCTGTGCTTTAGGTCATGGCTGCACGGTCACTTTTATCAATGAGATCAAGAGCGAGATCATCCTCCGAGCGCTGCAAGCGACCCAAACGACCATTTTCATTGTCGTGCCCCGTCTCATCGAGATTTTCTATCAAAAAATGATGGAGAAAATCAACCGGGTCCCTGTGTTAAAAGCGCTGATGTCAGTGACAGGGTTTTTAGGCCTTAAAACGGGGCGTCTCCTCTTTTCCAAAGCGCATCGCGCGTTTGGGGGAAAACTCAGGCTGTTGCTGTCTGGCGGCGCTGCCCTCAATCCCGATATCTGGAAAGGGATGTCTCAACTTGGCTTTCAGGTGCTGGCTGGGTATGGCTTAAGCGAAACGGCGGGTGCCATTGCCACCAATCGCCCAGGTCGACTAACGATCGGCACAGTGGGACAGCCGTTTGATTGGGTGGATCTGAAGATCGGGCCTGAGGGAGAGATTTGTCTAAAAGGGGAAAACGTTTTTCGGGGCTATTTCCGCAATCCGGTCCTGACTGCCGAGGTTCTCAAAGAGGGGTGGTTTCACACAGGTGATCTGGGATATTTCAATGCAAAAGGGGATCTCGTCGTCACGGGGAGAATAAAAGAGCTCATCGTCCTTCAAAGTGGCCAAAAGGCCATCCCGAGTGAGGTGGATCGCTACTACGGAAACTTAGAGGGCATTGAAGATTTTGCCTCTTTCGGCGTCCCTGTATCGGAAGGTGCCACCACCGACACCATTCATGCGGCCTTGGTTTCTAAATTACCCCTCGTAAAAGTCGAGGAGCTTCTCCAAAAACGGGGCACCTCCATTCCTCCTCATCTCAGGGTGTCTACTGTTCATCTCGTAGAGAGCATCCCAAGAACCCGTTCCCTAAAAGTCAAAAGGGGGGAGCTGCGAGTGCGGTATAGACAGAACGCGGTTCCTATGGTGCAGACGACGCAAGATGAGGATCCGATAAAACAAACCTTGAAGGACACCGTCCGGTCCCTTCTCAATCTGCCTCCGGAAGTGCCTCTCGATGAGACAAAAGGGTTGTTTGAGTTAGGCGTAGATTCGTTAATGGCTACGGAACTGGTAAGCAGACTGCAGGAAGCGGTGGGCAAAGCAGCGAACATCTCTCCCACTGCAGTCTTCGAACATCCCAATATCCTCGCGATGACAAAATACATCAAAGTGCTCCTCAAGATGGAGGCTGCGCCTGCCGCACTCACTGAGAGCATAGCTTCTCAAGACCCTTTGGCCATTGTGGGAATGGGATGCCGATTCCCCGGCGGGGCCAACAGTCCAGAGGCATTTTGGGATATTTTGAAAAATGGGATCGATGTCACTTCGGAGGTTCCTGGGGAGCGCTGGAATTTAGATGCCTATGCAGAACAGATGTACTGCCGAAAAGGGGGGTTTCTCAATCAACCCGTCGCCGAATTCGATGCCTCGTTCTTTGGAATCTCTCCGCGCGAAGCAGAAACCATGGACCCGCAGCAGCGTCTTTTATTGGAAGTGGTTTGGGAAGCATTAGAGCACGCAGGGATCGCTCCTCAATCTCTGTACGGGACCAAAACCGGGGTGTTTATCGGCGCGTGCAGCCACGACTACGCAGATCTATTATCGCAACACTCTCAGAGCCATCAGCTCACCGCTTACTGGTGCACAGGCAACTCCGGAAGCGTGCTCGCTGGGAGGCTTTCCTATTTCCTCGGACTCCAGGGTCCTGCTTTAACGATCGATACAGCTTGCTCCTCCTCTCTCGTCGCTTTGGATACAGCTTGCAATAGTCTGAGATCTGGGGAGATCCAGAGCGCGATTGTCGGAGGGGTCAATCTGATTTTATCCCCTGCTCCCACGATTATTTTTTGCCAGGCCAAAATGCTCGCCCCAGACGGGAAATGTAAAACATTTGACGCGGATGCCAACGGTTATGCCAGAGGTGAGGGGTGTGGAGTCGTTGTCCTCAAGCGGCTGTCTGATGCAGTGCGAGATGGGGATCGGATTTTAGCACTCATCGCCTCAACTAAAGTCAATCAAGACGGAGCCAGCGGAGGTCTGACTGTGCCCAATGGGGAGGCGCAAAAGGTTTTGATTGCAGGGGCTTTGCAAGCGGCGAACCTACAAGGGAAAGATCTCGATTATTTAGAGGCGCACGGCACAGGAACAAGTCTCGGAGATCCCATAGAGGTGCGGGCTTTTTCTTCTGTGCTCGGAGCCGAAAGAGAGGTGCCTCTGCGAATCGGCTCGGTCAAGACAAACATCGGCCACTTAGAGGCTGCGGCGGGGATGGCGGGGATGATCAAGGTTATCTTGTCGCTGATGCACGAACAGATCCCTCCTCACCTCCATTTAAAAGCACTCAATCCTCTCATCTCTCTTCAGAGCGCCGTCATCCCGACAGAGCTGCAACCTTGGAAAAGAAACCCTCGTAGAGCCCGTTTTGCCGGGGTCAGTTCATTTGGGTTTAGCGGAACCAATGCCCACGCCATTCTCAAAGAGGCTCCTCTACAAGTAGGTTCCCCTGAAAGTGCGCCTCAAACGCTCGTCCTATCGGCCAAAACGGAGCCTGCCCTCAAAGCTCTGGTGGCGGCCTACATAGCGATGCTGCAAAGAGGGACCTCCGCCTCTTTCGCTGAAATCGCCTTCACGGCTTACATAGGAAGAAACCATTTTCAACACCGCATCGCAGTCAATGCCAACACAAAAGAAGAGTGTTTAGAGAAATTAAAAACGTCAGAGTTTTCCGAGTTCCCAAAGATCGGGCCCTCGCGCCAGAAAAAAGTTTCTCTGCCCACTTACCCCTTCCAAAGACAGCGGTATTGGGCCGATGCTGTTTTGAGCAAAGGCGCTAAATTTAAGGATCATGTGATTTTAGATCGGGTGATTTTCCCCGCTGCTGGGTATGTAGATATGATGATCTCTGCAGGGAAGAATCATGGCAGCGCCCTTACACTCAAAAACTGCATGTTCAATGAACTGTTAGATTTGTCCTCTGGAACCTCGCCCCTCACATTGGCCTCTTTACAACCCGGGGGCGCTTTAAAGGTCGTGGTGTGCTCTCAAGCGGATGCAACAGGCCTCTGCAAAGAGTACGCGTCGGGCCTAGTCGAGGCCAATGAAAAGCCGAGACCTGTGGGGATACCGGAACCCCGCAAATTCCAAGCCGGCGATTGTACCGAAGAGATGGATCCAACTGAATTCTACCAACATCTCCACATACAGGGTCTTCAGTATGGCCCCGAGTTTCAGCTCATTCGTTCTCTCCACATTGGTAAACTCCAGGCCATTGCAACGGTCAAGGCAGCGTCTACTCACACCGCTTTGCTCGACTGCTGCTTCCAGGTGTTCGGCGCGGCTGTTTTTAAAGAGGGGTTAACGAATGGAAACAAAATCTACCTTCCCGTAGGCATCGATCAGTTTGATTTGTACGAGCCCATGCCTCAAGAAGTGATTGCTTATGGAAAAGTCGATCCCTCCTTGCTCTCGATGGGTCTCACAATTTTCTCAATGGATGGATTGGTCATCGCCGACATCCAAGGCTTCCGGGTCAAACCGCTGAACGTGAAAAATGCAACCGAACGACTTTTGTACAAACCTGTTTGGCAACCTAAAGTTCTCTCTACCTCCACAGCTCAAGAAGGGTGCTGGCTTCTTTTCGGCGATCCAAAGTTTGTCAGCGAAGTTCTTCGCGCACTTCCCTCTCACACGACGGTGGACAAAGCGGCCCGTGTGAAAGGGGTTATTTATTGTTGTAACGTGGATGTACAAGAGCTTCTTGCATTTATGCAAACGAAGCTCAGCACCCCCGTTTGGTTCTTGTCCAAAGGGCAAGAACTAGAAACCTCCCCCCTCATCGGCATGTTCAAAACATTTGCTATCGAGTTTCCCTCCATTCCTTGCACCCATATCCATTTTGACACAGCTTTCATGCCGGAACTCCTCCTCGACGAGCTGATGAGCTCTTCCCGAGAAAACGAAATCGCCTATTTCGGCAAAAAGCGGCATGTTCGCCGCCTGCTTCATCGACGCGACGCTCTTCGGGTAGAGTCTCGATTATCGCTCCCTCACGCCCTTCACTACCAATTGCAAATCGCTCAAAAAGGGTCTTTCAATCACATGACCCTTGAGCCCGTCTCTCTCAGGAAAAATCTTGTGGGCCGTGAAATCTCGATTGGTATCCGCGCCACGGGCCTCAATTTCCGCGATGTTCTCAATGCCCTTAACCTTTACCCGGGAGACCCCGGCGCTTTGGGAGGAGAGTGCTCAGGCATTATTTCCGCAGTAGGCCCTGCCGTGACAAAGTTCAAAGTAGGGGACGCCGTGTTGGGCTTTGCCGCCGGCTCTTTTGGCAGCGATGTGATCTCCGATGAGAGGATCTGTTTTCATAAACCTGTGTCGCTGAGCTTTGCTGAGGCCGCCGCCGTGCCGATCGTATTCTTAACAGCTTATTACACTTTGGTCCATCTCGCAAAAATCAAACGGGGTCAAAAAGTTCTCATCCACGCCGCCACGGGGGGCGTGGGGCTGGCCGCTATCCAATTTGTTCAGCAAGCGGGTGCGATTGTGTATGCCACTGCAGGCAGTCCGGCCAAAAGAGACCATCTAAAAGAGATCGGCGTTGAACATATTTATGATTCAAGAACGCTCGCATTTGCAGAGCAAATTCTCAAAGACACAGAAGGGAAGGGCGTCGATGTCGTTTTAAATTCCCTTTCCGGTGAGGGGTTTATCGAAAAAACTCTCCGTTGCTGCAACCAAGAAGCGACCTTTTTAGAAATCGGCAAACGGAATATTTGGACTGCGGAAGAGATGCAAAAAGCTCGTCCCGATATGGCCTATTTTGTCATTGCATTGGACGATATGGTCGCACAGCAGCCAGAAAAAATTGAGCATCTCTTACAAGAAGTGGTTTCCCAATTTCCACGATTAAAGACTTTACCTCTGACAAAATTCTCGCTGACCGAAGCGATTTTGGCGTTCCAGTATATGCAACAAGCAAAACATATTGGGAAAATCGTCATTGAACGAGAGGCAGAAACCGTTCAGATCGACCCCACAGCCTCCTACTTAATTACGGGAGGGTTCGGCGCCCTCGGATTTGAAACAGCGAAATGGCTCGCCTCTAAAGGGGCAAAGCACCTTTGTTTGGTGGGCAGACGAGCCTCTCGTCTCCAATTGCCCGGAGTTCAGATCGAAACCGTCGCCTTAGATATCAGCCATCAAGAAGACCTCTCCTTCCTCATCCGCCGCTTTGACTCTGACTTACCTCCCCTCAAGGGGATTTTTCATGCCGCCGGCGTGCTCGACGACGGTGTCATCGCCGAGCAAACCTTCGATCGCTTTAAAAAAACATTCAATCCAAAAGCGTTGGGTGCCTGGCACTTGCATGAGGCGACTCAACACTTACCCCTGGACTTCTTTGTCCTCTTTTCGTCCATTGCATCGGTCATTGGCTCCCCCGGACAGATCAACTACGCCGCCGCCAATAGCTACCTCAATGCCCTCGCCACTCACCGGCGCCAATTGGGATTATGCGCCTTAAGTATTCATTGGGGGCCGTGGGGGCAAATCGGCATGGCTGCCCAACTGGAAGAGCGCCACAAGATGAGCGGCTTTACTCCTCTAAAGGCCAAAGAAGCACTCGGAGCGCTGGAGATCTGTTTGAAGGCAAAAGAGTCTCAAGTCACAGTTGTAGACGTCAATTGGCGCCAATTTCAGAGCAGGCTACCGGTACAATTGTCGATCCTCTCTGAACTGACAGCGGATGCGTCAGAAAATAGAAATCCGTTCTATCAAAAACTCATCAAGCCCTCAAACAAAAACCAAATCGCCCTATTCGTGGAAGAGTTAGTCCGCGCGACTATTGGATTGAGTAAAGACAGGCCTTTAGATACGAAGCAAAATTTTTATGAGCTGGGGCTCGATTCCCTCATGGCCATTGAGCTGCGCAACGACCTGCAAATAGCGATCGATCCGTCCCATGTTTTAAGTCCGACACTGGTGATCGATTACCCCACGATCGATGCCCTCACTCAATATCTCGCAACCCTTCTGTTAGGAGACCGAATAGAGACGACGCATCAATCGATGTTTGTTGGCATTGGCAATAAAGAGGACGCCGCAATCGATCTCTTTTGCTTCCCCTACGCGGGGGGAGGCCCCTGGATTTTCTCCAAATGGAGCCAGCAGCTGCCTTCCAAAATCAATCTTCAATTGTTCCAACCTCCGGGAAGAGGGGCCAGACACGCCGAAGCGCCGATTCAAGATTTCAAAGAACTCATTGGGACCATTGCCGATGAAATTGAAAAAACTCGGCGCCCCTTCGCCTTCTTTGGCCACAGCATGGGCTCCTTGGTGAGCTTTGAGGTAGCAAGAGAACTGCAGCGACGTAAGAAAGATCAGCCCACGGCTCTGTTTGTCTCCTCGCTCAATGCACCTTCCTCTGTTGCCTGGCCCAAAGAGCAGCTGTTGCCTCGATTGCACCTCGAGTACAAACAAACCTACCCTTCAGAATCTGAAATCAAGCAGAGTCATGAGCCGTTGTTGCTCGCCGATCTCGATCTGATGAACGCGTATACCTTCTCCCAAGGAGAGCTCCTTGGTTGTCCCATCATCGTGCATTGTGGAAACGAGGATGGGGTCTGTTCAGAATCGGGGTTGGGGCGCTGGGCAGAGTTGACTCAAGCAGAGACAACCCAGCACCGATTGCCCGGAAATCATTTTGATCCAATGGTGAACTCAGGGCCGCTGTTATCTACAATGATCGAGCGGCTTCTATCCCGCTCGTGAATTGCAAACAGCTTCTCACGTATTTCGTAGAGTAAATAGTGCCAACACGCTTATAACAGCTCCAAAGAAACACCATATTGAAGTGGCGCAGACTTCAGATATTCCGTAGGCTACAAATAACAAAACAAGGCCGGCACATCCGAATATTTTGGGGTAAATGTTGTTTTTCATTTTAATCAAGAAAGCCGGCGACAACACAACAAACGCGTACATCAAAAAACCTGTAAGTGGGACAGGATAATAGTTGATATGACAATTAACAATTTCAGGCTCGAGTGGGGTAGTATAAAAAAAATAAACCCGTTCAATAGCGCCAAGGGTTGCTGCACATAGAAGAGCCCACAGCCATCTTTTTGCCTTAGTACCGTCCGCAAAAGGTAGAAAACAAGCGGGAGCAAAAACTGGCCAGACTATGCCAACAACTACCATGAAAATATAGCCCAGCAATTGAGACATCGATTTGCTCCCTTCAGATTGTAAATTAATCCATAGTAAGCCTTCAATAAACTGCTGAAATGCGAAGATAAAGGGAACCGCTGCTAAGGGGATTTGCTTTCTTGATTTGATTTGCGTGAGGCCTATAATGCCAACAAGGGAAAGGCCTATTGATGCAGTAAAGCTAGCTGATGCAGAAAAGCACATAAATTCCCCTTCTTCCCAAAATTACTTTTAATAGAAGGGTTCGTCAAATGAGTCAACTGTTTTTGGAAAATGCCATAGATTAAAAAAATATTGGGCCAAGAAATTTGTGCGGGTGGGAAATAAGGATTGACAGAAGGGGGGGGAGGTCTTTACCCTTTTGTTGTTTTGGCCTTAAATTGATTCCAGAGGAGTGCGAGTGAGCGTTCTTGACTTTTTTCGACCCGCCCCGAATATTGCAGAGATCCAAGATCCGGAGCTTATTAAAAAAAATTATAAGTACTGGCGTATCCGGACCTTCTATGCGATGTATGTGGGCTATGCCTTTTATTACTTCACGCGCAAAAGCTTTACCTTCGCCATGCCCGCTATGCAAACGGCGCTTGGGCTGGGGAAGTTCGAGCTCGGTCTCTTGGGCAGCGTCCTCAGCTTGAGTTACGGAGCGAGCAAGTTCTTAAGCGGGATTTTGGGCGACAAGTCGAACCCCCGTTACTTCATGTCGGTCGGGTTGCTCCTCACGGGTCTATTCAATATTCTCTTCGGAGCCTCTTCCGTTTTTTGGGTCCTGGCGATTTTCTGGGGATTGAACGGATGGTTTCAGGGGTGGGGTTGGCCTGGCTGCGCCAAGCTCTTGACCCATTGGTACTCCCAGTCTGAAAGGGGTCGCTGGTGGAGCTTTTGGAATACGTCGCATAACTGCGGCGGGGCCCTAATTCCGATCGTCGTTGCGGGGTGTACCGAGTACTTTGGGTGGCGCTACGCCCTCTACGTGCCTGGAGCTATTTGCATCCTCGCGGGCCTCTTCCTCATGAACCGGCTTCGCGATACGCCCCAGTCTTTGGGACTTCCCCCCATCGAAAAGTATCGCAACGATTACCCCAATGGCGCCTCGAAAACCGATACCCGCACCAGCCTCACCGTCAAAGAGCTCCTCTGGGACTATGTCCTCTGCAATAAGTATATCTGGGTTCTTGCCATTGCTCAGTTTTTCATCTACGTGATCCGGACTGCGGTCAATGACTGGAGCATGTTCTACCTCATTGAGGTGAAGTCCTATACCCACTTGCAGGCCGGTTTTTGCTTAGTGTGGTTTGAGATAGGGGGGTTCCTAGGGAGCCTGACAGCCGGATGGTCGTCCGATATCCTCTTTAAGGGGAAAAGGAACCCCGTCAACGTCCTCTTCACGGTCGGCGTTCTCGTCTTGCTCGTCGCCTTCAAGCTCTTTGAAATGCCCTTCCCGCTCCTCGATGCGGCCTTCCTCTTCGGCTTCGGCTTCTTCATCTTTGGGCCACAGATGCTCATCGGCGTCGCCGTAGCGGAGCTCTCCCACAAAAAGGCTGCGGCCACAGCAACGGGCTTTGCCGGATGCTTCGCCTATCTCGGCGCAGCAGCAGCAGGGGGCCCTCTCGGCGCCATTACCAAAATCTGGGGATGGGATAGCTACTTGCTTACGCTCTTCATCTGCGGCGCCATCGGAGCTCTGTTGATGATTCCCCTCTGGTCCGTCAAAACGGGCCCCAGAGAGGAGCCGGTGGTTGCTGCGACGGACGGGCCCGAGGAGAAGGCTGAAACCCTGGGTCTATGAAGGTGTTTGCAAAGTCGAGATCTGAGGGTTCGTCGAGTTTTTGAATCACTCCCGGTATAGCTTTAGATTCAAACGTGGGGGGTAATATCGACAACAGTATATGGCCCCTACGTTTGAAGTCGAAAATCGGCGCAAAAGAACCCGAAATTCGACGAACCCCGGTTCCAAAACAGCTTCTCAGTGGGGAGTTAAAGTGGATGAAGACAATGGGTGGTTCTGCACTATAAGAAGCCCAGTATTGAGAGTCCCCACACCCCAAGCATGGAGTGCGCAATGATGGGGGAGATCAAATTATGAGTTCGAGAGTAGAGCCAACCAAAATACAGGCCAGCGAAAAATACAAGAAAAGCTAGAAAGACCGACATAATAACGTGAACTGAAGCGAACATTAGGCTGGATATAACAATCGATATTGCGACCTTATGCTTTCCGATCAAAAATCGCTCCATAAGCGATTGCAGGCCCCCTCTGACGGTCAGTTCTTGGATCGGAATAAATAAAACATAATAAAACGACAGCATGAACGCCTGTTTGAATGTTTGCAAGGCTGGGTCGTTGATTAAAAAAAATGGATTAAATAACGGATTCCCTGCAAAGGAAGGGATGTATTGGATCGCCAACCACTTCATGAAAGTAATGATGGCTATGACTGGAATTGTAAATACAAATCCTTCAAATAAAGATTGTTTCCAATGATCTAATGTAATGCCAAAACTGCGATAAGGGATCTTGAGCCATCTCCTCGTGAAGATCGCGGTAAGGCCGAGAACAATAACCAAAGGAATTGAAATATAGGCGCTGGCGCGGGCTGTGGCCAGGGAGGCTCTCAATTCTGGAATGCTAAAAGTTAAAGCACAAAAACCGGTTATTAAAATGATCAGGTAATAACCCATCTGGTTTCTTGTTTTATACTCATCGACCTTTGCTTGCAGAGCCTCTACGACTGTATCGGTGGTGCGTCGTAGCCGTAGACTTACGTTGCTTGCGAGCTGATGAAAAAAAGAATTTAGCTTTGGATTTTGATCTACGGTTCTGAGTAAATCGATGTAGGAAATTTTCCGAAGATGGCAGGGGGTTATAGCTTTTGCCGAAGCGGAGCGAGGCTCTCGGTTCAGAAGGCCGATTTCTCCAATAGAGTCTCCGTCGCATACCGTGGCAATGATGAGATTCTCGTTGTTTTGCGAATCATGTTTGGAAATTTCCAATGAACCCTCCAAAATGAAAAAAAGGTCGTCGGCCGGATCCCCTTCCCTAAGCAGCCTTTCGCCTGCGTTTAGCTCCACTTTTTTACTGATCTGATAAATAGCTCTCAGGTCATCTATTGGTAGGCCTTTAAATAATGAGCATTTTGCAAACAAATCAAAATCGTTATTCATTTTAAATAATTGAAGGGGTAGTTTTTTAATTCACTCCCTCCCTTTCTCCTTTTTTCATTAAATCATTTTTTGACTCCTTGTGCAAGATTTTCTTAGAAAATAGCCCCTCAATTTCGAACTGCGCTCGGCTAACTCGGCTATTCAGGACCGAGTTAGCCGAGCTATCTATATAAGCTG
>CAIVVG010000175.1 GCA_903909295.1 uncultured Chlamydiae bacterium | reverse complement strand
GACCGATCCCTTTAGTCGGAAATTGATCTCTCGGGCAAGCGCGATTTCGGTGCAGCTCAAAGATGAAAAAAATCGCACTTCGAAAGAGGCCGAACGATGTGAGGGGGAGCTCCTCTTGCAGCGAAGAGTGCTCACAAGCCATCTTGAGCAATTGGCGAAAATCGATGAGGTCAATGCCCTTTTGATACGGGAAAAAATGGCTTCGCTTCAGTGGATCCAACTAGGGGCCGTCCAGCAGAGACTCTCTTTGCTCGGAGATACCGCGCGAGATACCATGAAAGAACGGGTCAAGCAGCTAGCTCAAGAGACGAAAATTCTTGAAAATAAGATGGCTGAATTTCGGCTTTTAGGAATGAAATTCCCCGAGAAGTGGCGTCAGGAAGCATGGTTGAAATTCAGGACAGAGATGGGTGTCAAAATGATGGAGGGCCTCACGCAGATTGCAGAGGCCAAAACGATCTCCCACCACCTCCACCGCTTTGAGGCAAAACCGCTCGATATAGCGGCCCTGCCTCTTGCGCCAGTTTCCCCTTTATTGCTCTTGTGTTCGTTTGCTGGCGCGATCGGAGTGTCTTTGGCCGCTTTTGGAACAACGCTCCTTCGGACACTCCTGAAGGGGTTTCCCTCTTCTTTTGAAAAATTGAGCGCCCTTCGTTTTCCTCTGCTCGGGAGGGATCCTTCCGACCTAGAAACTCTGCGCCAGATCGCCCTTTTTCTGGGCCCTTCAGGAGTTGTGGCTTTGATTCAAGGCAAAGGGCCTGATTATTCCCATGCCCTTGCGGAAAATTTAGCCCGCACGTCGCTCCGCTCGATTGTGATCCGCGCCGATTTTGAAGAGACCGACGTACCCGGTCTGCTGCAGATGGGCCTCACAGAGCCGTCGATTCAGAATCAGAGCGGGGTGGATTGGATCTCATCCGGAGGGACTACCCCTTACGGAGTGGAGATCATTCAGTCGCCCCGTTTTCAGCAACTTATAGAAACGTTGAGGACAAAATATGACTTTGTGTTTATCCTCAATCGAGCTCCTTTGAACCAGACCGATCCCCTTGTCCTCCTCCGTTATGCGGACAAAGCCGTGGTCACTGTCACAGGAGAACCAACAGAAGAGTTGACACCGTTTATAGATTGGGCTTACCATGATAGATATGTTCGCTTACAATTTGTGACCTCCCGATGAGAGACTTGCGAAGAAAAAGAGTATTGGTAGCGGGGGGGGCTGGTTTTTTAGGTTCTCACCTGTGTGAACGTCTTCTCACTGAGGGGCACGATGTCCTCTGCGTGGATAATTTTTTCACAGGGAGCAGAGCCAATGTCCTTCCTCTCTTGGCCAACCCCCGCTTTGAGGTGATGCGCCATGACATCTGCTTTCCCCTCCACTTAGAAGTCGACGAGATTTACAACTTTGCGTGTCCCGCATCGCCTCTCCATTACCAAGCCGACCCCATCCAAACGACAAAGACCAGTGTTCTGGGTGCCATCCACCTACTCGAGCTAGCGAGGAGAATGCGCTGCAAGATTTTCCAGGCCTCGACAAGCGAAGTCTACGGAGACCCCCATCTGCACCCCCAACTCGAATCTTATTGGGGCAACGTCAACCCCATCGGTGAGCGCTCCTGCTACGACGAAGGCAAACGGTGCGCAGAAACCCTCTTCTTCGACTCGTGGCGCAAAGAAAAAGTGCCCATTAAAGTCGCCCGAATCTTCAATACCTACGGCCCCCGCATGCACCCCAATGACGGAAGAGTTGTCTCCAACTTCATCGTGCAAGCCCTCCTTGGACACCCCCTGACAGTTTATGGCGAAGGGACCCAAACCCGCTCCTTTTGTTACGTAGATGATCTCATCGAAGTCGTCCTCCGCTTCATGAAAGCCCCCGAACACATCACCGGCCCGATCAACATCGGCAACCCCGCCGAATTCCAGGTGATCGATTTAGCCCGCGAAGTGCTCCGCCTGACCGGCTCCCGTTCGACGATTGTGTACAAGCCGCTCCCTTCAGACGATCCCCGCCAAAGGCGCCCCGACATCCAGCGCGCGAAAGAGCTGCTTGGATGGGAACCGCGGATTGCTTTGGAAGAGGGGCTGAAGGCGACGATTCTCTACTTTGAGGGCGCGTTGAGTGGCGGCGCGCTCACTGTCAACGAATGTGTTTAGACGTGTAGTCGACACTGTTTTTCTTCCCTACGAACCGTGCTTGGCGCGAATCTCTCGCCACTTTCGGATCATCTTAGCCGCCAAGGGCGCCGCATCCTTCCCCCCATCGCCGTAGCGCAAAAACGTCACAACGACAATTTCCGGATCGGTCCACACTGACGAAGGGAAAGCCACTGAGCCACACCAGACGTGTTTAAACATTTTCGGCTGGCTGCCAGGAGCGCGGTAAGGATTGCAGAGAAGCTCGGCGGTGCCCGTTTTAGCCAACATTTGATGCTCGAGGCTCAAATACCCTTGCATCGCCATCGGATCGGCCCACAGTTGCCGGATCACTGCCGCACGGGCATTTCCCTTCGGTCCCCACACGGCCTGATCCATTCCCGTCAAAAGTTGGTTTCTCACTTGTGTGCTTAAGGGCAAAATGCGCCGAACCTCCATCGGGCCGGCATCCGTGTCGGGCTCGGGGAAGCGGGTTTGGGCGGCCGTGAAAAGGGGGAAGGGAACTCCGAGGAGAGCGAGCTCATCTTTCGCGAGGTAAGAAGAGCACGCGAAGGCGGTCAGCGGCTGTCGATTGGGAGAAAATCCGGAAAGTTCGAGGGTGATTTTGGGGCGGAGGAGATGTCCGCCATTGGCGATCGTTGCAATTTGAAGGGCGCATTGCAGGGGAGTGGCAAGCAAAGTGTGTTGTCCAATGGCTGTCGAATAGAGACCTGTCCGATTGGTTCTCAGATCGGTCGGGACCATCCCCCTCGCTTCTCCCGCCAGCTCAATGCCGCTTTTTTCGCCCAATCCAAAACGGCGCGCTGCCCGGGCCAAATCTTCTGGGTCTTTCAAATAGTCTCCCGCGAGGATCGCAAAGTAAGGGTTGCTCGACTGCTCGAGGGCTCCTATAAAATCGACCCTTCCTAAGTCGGGGGCATGGCTCCGGGGAAGGCGCCCCCCTTTGTAGATCCGAGGGTAGGGGGTTCCGTTCAACATGCGCGCCACCGAGTCCGATAGGGTCTGATCGATCAGAGTCAGGCCATGGAGCCCCTGTTGCAGCCCTTCATAGCCCGTAATGAGTTTGAACCAAGAACCAGGAGGCGAGGCGACTTGGAAGGCGTAAGAACGGGTAAACCCAAACCCTCCCCGCGGATAAAAGGCAGTGGCGAGATCTTTGAGAGAAGGGGGCAGCTCCGTAAAGGAGCGGAAGGTTGCCAAGAGCGGCTCCGGCAATCCCATCTTTTTGGCTAATAGGGGAAGCCGTTTTTCAGCCCAAAAGGTAGAAAAAAGCTCGTTTTCCTTCGCCTCTAAATAATCGAGGTAGGGGCGGGCGTAGGTTTTTTTCTCTTTTTCTTCCCGTCTTTTTTCAGCTAAAAAATCTTTTTGATGCTCTTGTCGCCACTGAAGAAACTCCTCTTGATGAAAGGCTAGCGCTGCCTCTTCTTTCAGTTCGGCTTCTTGGCGCAAAAATTCTTGGGTGAGTGCTCGGTAAGCGGAGAGTTTCATCGATCCGTATTGGGACACCAATGCCTCGGTAAAGCGAGACCGATCGACACAAAGCTGGCACAGATCTTCAATGAACGGATCTGTTTGCGGCAGCAAGGCAGTTTTCAGATCCACCGGTTTTGAAAAAAAGAGACGAGCGGCCGACTCTGGAGGAGTCACCAACTCCAGGTAGAGCTCCCAAGAGAGCCGTTTTTCTTCCTTTTCCCGTTGGAGAGATTCTTTTCCGTCCCAAACAGCGCCTATGAACCGCTCATTTTCCAACCAGCGGCAGGCCATTTTTTGCTTGAGTTTTCTCTTCGCCGGACCCACCGACGGAATAAAATCATTGGGATCGAACCGCGGAGAGCTCGCCAAAGCCAAGATTTCCCCCGTATTAGGGTCGAGCGCG
>CAIVVG010000174.1 GCA_903909295.1 uncultured Chlamydiae bacterium | reverse complement strand
CTACCCCTCCTATTTAACTAACATAACCCCATGGATTTCCGCTCTGAACCGAGACTCGATTCCAGAAGAAATCCTGATCCTTTTGGCCAAATACCCCAATCAGTTCCAGCCAGACATAAAAAAGGTGTTTCAGGTCCAGGCGGCCAAGCTTTCCTCCCCTCCTAAATACGTTCAGGATTTACTCCTCTTTTGGAATCGCACCGATCAAGAAAAACAGCTGCTAGAAAGCTATTTTCAAAAACAAGATCCGTTCACAGAACCCCAGCTTAAGGAATTCGTTCTGTTAGTAGAAGGCGCTCTCCGTAAAAAAACTCTCACGCCCCAAAGGATCATGGAAAGCGACTGGCTAGCCCGACTGACTCCTCAAATTGAAGCTTTCCGACAAATTGCCTCTTCATGCCTCCCGCATTGTGAAGATCGGTTGAAAGACGCTATCCGCACCCAAATGGATCTCATCATCCCCCTCTTCCATCTCCAGAAGAAAATAGAACATTCCCCCGTCACGCCTGATTCTCTGAGCGAATTGCTCCGAGTGAGCTCAAAAATCGCCACGTTAGCAAAGAAAAAAAATATCTGGCGGCCGGTTAGGCAAAAAATATTTGAGATATTTTTATATCTGAGACACGAACTCTTGAAAATGCCTGAGCAGCTCGATGCGAAAACAAAGAGCCTGCTCGAAAAGCAAGTGGATAGTCTGGATGCATTTGACAACGTGTGCGTATCCGCTAAGTGGTATTAAACCTGCGGAGTAGGGACGGCTTCGCCGTTGAGGTTGCGGTGGTAGGCGCCTTTGATGTGCTTGGACTGCATCTCACGGGCTCGCTGGAGGATTTTGATCCCCTTTTCCACGTGGTCTGCTGTGTAGTTATCATACACAAAGCTCGAACTCTGCTTGGTCTTGATCCCGTCTGCATTCAGTGGGAGGTCGGAGACCAATAGAAGGGCTCCTAAAGTGTACTTTCTCTTGTAGCTGGCGGCAAAGAGGGTGGCGCATTCCATCTCGATCCCTTGGGCCTTGGTCGCTTTCAATCGATTCTTGAACTCTTCGTTGAATTCCCAAAAGCGCATATTGGTCGTGTAGGTGATCCCGATATGGTAATTCGCTTTCTCTCGATCCAGTACTTCGGTGACGGCGCGCTGCATCAAAAAGTTAGCCAGCGCGGGCACTTCGATGGGGAAATAGAAGTCAGAGGTCCCCTCTCCGCGAATAGAGGCTACCGGAACTAGATAGTCACCCACTTGGTAGCGGCGGCGAAGCCCACCGCACATCCCCAAGAGGACGCTGGCGCGGATAGGGAGGAAAGAGCAGATATCCACCACGAGAGCGGCTGCCGGGGAGCCAATTTTAAAATCCAAAATACTCACACCTTCTGCCGGGCAGTGGGCCACTTTGAACATCGACCCTTCTAAGATAGGCACTTTCCTCGTCTGAGCAAAGTACTCTACGTAACGGGGGAAATTGGTCAAAATCAGGTTCCCCTGAAATTCTCCGGCCGAACACCCAGAGTACCTCTCCAGGGTCTGTCTCGCAATCTCAGCTTCTTGGGGGTTTCTTTCCATGGGACCCATCATACTAGGCGGGGCTTATAAAAATCTAGTACTACCTAACATATTGTACATAAGTATATTACAGCTATTCTTGACAAATCTAAGATTCAATCTTATAATTGTCAATATGATCCAAAGGCACCTTGAGAAACAGATCCTAAAGTATGTGGAGCAGTATCCGATTCTGGCTCTTGTCGGTCCCAGACAGAGCGGAAAAACAACGCTCGCCAAGGCGCTATTTCCCACTTACAAGTACGTCTCTTTGGAGAATATTGATACGAGGCACCGAGCCTCGCAAGATCCGAGGGGGTTTCTCAAAGATACAGGCCCCTTCGTCATCCTCGACGAAGTGCAGCGCGTCCCTGAGCTCTTTTCTTACCTGCAGGAACTCGTGGACGAAAAACAAGATCCGGGACAGTATATCCTGACGGGGTCTTCTCAGTTTCTTTTAATGGAGAGCATCTCTCAATCTCTCGCGGGGCGTATTGTCACTTTTAAGCTGCTGCCCCTCTCCTTTTTAGAGTTGAAGGGATACCCAGTAGATGCCAGCGTGGAGTCTGTTTTTCAGGTTATGCATTCAGGAAGAGAACCTGTACCACAAGAAGACTTATACCACCTTCTTTGGCAAGGGTTTTATCCCCGCATCCACGATAAAAACATGGACAGCTATAAGTGGTATGAAAACTATCTCTCTACTTATGTCGAGAGAGATGTCCGTTCTCTTCTCAATATTCGGAACTTGAGCGTATTTGAACATTTTCTCCTTTTATGCGCTTCCCGATCGGGACAGCTACTCGACTATGCAGATATTTCGGGCGCATTGGGAATTTCTATTCCTACGGTGAAGGAGTGGATCTCGGTTTTAGAAACGAGCGGCGTGATCTTTCTCCTCCCCCCTTCTTTTGAAAATTTCTCCAAGCGAATTGTAAAAACACCTAAGATTTTTTTCATAGACACGGGGCTCTTATGCCACCTGTTATCGATTCGGAATATCGATCACCTGAAAACACATCCTCTGCGCGGGCACATCTTTGAAACATTCATTGTCAGTGAATGCTACAAGCGGTTTTGCAATTTAGGGGAAAAGCCTCCCCTCTACTTCTGGAGAGACCAGACTCAAAATGAAATCGATTTATTGATCTACAATGGCCGCATTGGATTTCCCATTGAAATCAAAATTTCTCAATCTTTCCACTCCGATTTCAGCAAAAGCATCGAGCAGTGGCTTCTCCTCGATAAAAATCCAGCGACCAAGGGTCTGGTGATTTATTGCGGCGAACACCAAGCCCACACTCATAAAGCCGTCCCAGCAACACCGTGGTATCTACTTTAAATGCGCGCTGCAGCTCTCACCCCCACACCCGCTAACCTTCTCGACCACTTAGGGGTTTTAGCGGCCATTCTCAAAATTCCACTGATCGTCGATGAGCCGGAAACCTACGATTTGGCTCGTACATTCTACCCGCAGGTGGAGACCCGTTTCATGGAAAAAAATGAGATCGACCCCTCTTTTTTAGCGGCTCAGTTTGATGTGCTCTTTGTGAGTAGTAAGCGGTGGGCCATTGAGATGCTCCCCTTTTTTCCTTTGTTTCATAACAAACAGATGCGGATCGTATACTGTCCTCACGGAAACTCCGACAAGGGGTTTTCTCTGTCTAAGGAACACCACGCACCAGAAGACATCTCGCTAGTCTACGGGGAACATATGATCGATCTCATGAGAGATACGGGGATGCTAGATCAGGTGCAGCAGACGGTGGTGACGGGCAACTACCGGCGCCTCTTTTTCGAGGAGCACCGACCGTTTTACCGAGAGCTGGCTGAAGACCAAGTATTTGGTAAGCTGGAGCGAAATAAAAAAATCGTCTTTTACTGCCCCACCTGGAGCAGCGAAGAAAATCGGTCTTCGTTCTTTGAGGAATGCGCTCGATTGATCGAGCAGCTCGATGGGGAGTTCCAACTGATCATTAAGCTCCACCCTTACCTCTTTGAGCGACATCTCGGAGAGACGACGGCGATCTTTGAGCGGTACAAAGACCATCCAGGAGTGCTGTTTTTAGAAAACTTCCCTCCCATCTATCCCCTCTTGGATTTAGCCGATGCCTACTTGGGCGATTTTTCCTCCATTGGCTACGACTTTTTGAGCTTTGACAAGCCGATGTATTTTTTCAATACAAAGGCCGACCGGGGGAGCTTCCTCCACCGGTGCGGGATCAGCCTTTCCACTCGAGACTGTGGAAACGTCTTCGGCGTTATTGAAAAGACCCTGGAACAGAGCAGAAAAGAATTTTCTGCCGTGCGCCAGGAAGTCTATAAGTACGCTTTTGGCAAGGAAAAACCCCTGGAGCTTTTGCGCCAGGGGCTGTCCACTCTCCTCTCATGAGACGGTGCATTGAGGAGAGGGATATTGACTCCCCGGCAGAGCATCTGGCTGGGATGAGAGGGGCGTTTCAGAAACCCACACCGCCACCTCCACGTATTGGGCATCGGCTGGCATGTATGCGATCGTGCTATCAACCCATGTGACCGTGAATTGGCATTTGCTATTCCCTGGGATCCCTTGATACTCTTTGAGACGTTGCTCTGTCTCTACTTTGACCGACGGCCCCAAGATAGCCATGTACTTCTGGAAAATGGTCTTATCTACCTCCCCAGGAAGTGCAGAATCCTGAATGAAGCTAGTCTTAGAATCGCCCTTCTCCTTTTTAGGAGCGAGTTTCTCCAATCCCTCAAACCACGAACAAAAAGGCTCCTCCCTCGCTGCCGTGCCCATCCAACCCTTGATCTGTTGTACATTGTGTGTGAAGGTCAAAGAATACTTCTCTCGCAAAGGATTTCCGAGAATAGGTTTAATTGTGTAGCGCTCAGACATAATGGCTTTCCATCTCTCCTGAACATCCACTGCGATAGACCGAGCCACTTCTCTAGCCGCCATTCTACCATTGCGCTCAAAATCGGTCTTCTCTTTTAGGTCGAGGTCCTTGCTCCTGCGTATCATTGCGTCCGTTGTCCCATTCGGTGCACTGATCTCTTGCACCAGACCCACTTCAAGTTCTCCCGGCAATCTCTTCTCCTCAAGTCTTTCCCAAGCAGTTACACGTCGCACACTTCCTGTCGCTGATGCCATATTCATCTCCCCCTATTGTTGTGTTTAAAAAATTTTTTAAGGGTAGATGGTAGCCGCGGGGGCTATTTGACGCAAGAGCCTTGAAAATAAAACTCGCCTCTTCCTATAATGGTCCCCAATATGGCATCTGCAACCACCAATGAAATACGCGCTGGGATGAAAGTAGAGGTCGATAAAGAACCCTACCTCATCATCGCCAACGAGTTTGTAAAACCGGGCAAGGGCCAAGCCTTTAACCGGATCAAAATGAAAAATATGGTCACCGGCCGCGTGGTCGAACGGACCTATAAATCGGGTGAGAAACTCGACTTAGCAGACATCGAAGAGGCCGAGATGCGCTTCCTCTACAAGGAATCCGATGGCTCTGTCTTCATGGATGAAAAAACCTTTGACCAGATCACGATTTCCAATGAACTGATTGGGTCCAATGCGCCGTGGCTTATGGAAGAGGTCATCTACCGAGTCGTCTTCTACAAAGGAGCTCCGATCGAACTGGTCCCTCCCACATTCATGGAGATGTTGATCACAGAGACTTCGCCCGGCGTCCGAGGCGATACGGCTTCCGGAAGAGTGATGAAGCCGGCGACGACAGAAACAGGTGCGAAAATCCAGGTCCCCATCTTCGTAGAGGAAGGGGAAAAAGTCAAAGTGGATACCCGCACGTGTGAGTATGTCTCCCGCGTTAACTAATTTACAGACCCGAGCCCGGATGCTAGCCGCGGCTCGGGGGTTTTTTGCCGACCGGGGCATCCTTGAAGTCGATTGCTCCCCTCTGGTTCCGTTTGCCCCAATCGACGCGAACATCGACGTCATCCCCGCCCAAGTCACTGCCACGCAAGTGGGCTACCTCCACACCTCTCCTGAGTACAGCCTCAAAAAACTCCTCGCCGCTGGAATGGGCGACCTCTACTATCTGGGACACGTCTTCCGCCAAGGGGAAATCGGCCCCCGCCACAACCCCTCTTTCACCATGGCAGAGTGGTACCGTCTGGGTTTCTCCTTTGAGCAGATGATGGAGGAGACGTGCGCTTTTATCGATTTGTTTTTGGGTAAACGGCCCCGCAGACAGCTGAGTTATGTAGAAGCCTTTCGGCAGTACGTGGGCATCGATCCCAATTGCACTTGCTTGGAAGAACTGCGGTCCAAGGCGGCCCCCTTCCTCTCTTCCGATACGGCCTCTTGGACAGAGCTCGACTACCTCCACCTCCTCTTAACACACCTCATCGAACCCGAGCTAGGCCGAGGGGAGCTCACTTTGCTCAATTACTACCCCCCCAATCAGGCCGCCTTGGCCCGTGTCGTTGAAAAGGGGGCCGAGCGCTTCGAGGTCTACGCAGATGGGGTTGAGCTGGCCAATGGCTACCACGAACTGGCCGATGGTCAGGAGCTCCGCGCGCGCTTTGAGCAAGAAAATGACAAACGGCAAGCTGCCGGTAAAGAGCCCTATCCCCTCGATGAGCCCTTCCTGGCGGCTCAAAAAGACCTTCCCCCCTGCTGCGGAGTCTCGGTCGGTTTTGACCGAGTCCTCATGCTCCAAACCCAAGTAAAGTATTTAAGCGACATCCTCCCCTTCTCCTGGGAACTGTAACCATTTTATTACACATTGAAAAAGATATGTAATTATAGTATAATTACGTTATTAATAATAAAAAAGGTGCAACAATGACCACAATAACAAATAGCGCGCATATAACAAATTATGGAGATAAGTTGCGGCAAGCCATTAGGGAAAATGATGCAGAGACGGCCAAGGACATTTTTACTAAGTACGCTTCTTTGATCAGTGCCTCTGATCTGGGACGTGCCTTTGAGGAGGCCCTCTCATTTGAATTACGCGATTTACGACAGGCCATTAAAACAATCAACGGCCTCCCCTTCCTCGCATTCAATTACTAACCAAACAAGTCTCTAAGAGGGTCACTTTCCATAGACAGCCAAATCTCTTTTTCAAGAGATTTGGCTGATTAGCGCAATCGGCTAATCAGCTAAATGTGGGGGATGACTCGAACTTGAGAAGCTCTTGCGTGACGGGGTGTTTAAGGGCTAAGTAGCTGCAGTGGAGGTGGATCTCTTTCCCATCCCCTGAGCCGCCGTATTTAGAGTCCCCTACGATGGGATGGCCAATGGCGCCGAACTGCGCGCGGATCTGGTGGTAGCGTCCGGTCTCGAGCTCGACCTTGACGAGGGTGCGCCTCTCCGAACGGCGGAGCACTTCGTAGGTGAGGCGGCAGTGTTTGGCGTCTACGTCAGTGGACTTGGCCACCTGAGCGCGGTGTTCTGCGTGGATGAGGTAGTGGTCTAATTTTCCTTGGGGCTCCCCTAAAACTCCCTGTACTTCTGCTGTATAAATCCGCTGGATCTCTTGCGCGCGCGACTGCTCATTTAAGCGGCTGAGCGCTTTGCTGGTGCGGGCGAAGAGGACGAGGCCGCTGACGGGGCGGTCGAGGCGGTGGATGCAGTGTAAAAACACATTCCCGCTCTTCGCGTACTCTTTTTTGACCCACTGTTTAGCGAGTTGTTCCAATGAAAGCTCTTCTTGCTCGGTGGGCTGGGTGAGCAAGCCGGGGGGCTTCATCGCGATCAAAAGGTGATTGTCGCAAAAGACAATCTCTGAGGGTGTTAGCGCTTTCATCTTCTGTCGATTTTTCGGTTCTTTTAAGCCGATTTTTGATTCAAATCTTGGGGGGCCATATCGACAGAAGTATATTGCTCCCCAAGTTTGAAGTCAAAAAGCGGTCAAAATAATCCAAAAACTCGATGAAATATTTTTTACAGAACACCCTCTTAAGCTCTGCGTTGTCGGATGACTTCATATAACAGGAGGGTTGTGGCTGAGGCGACATTGAGCGAATCGGCGGTGCCAAACATCGGAATCTGAACAGCAATTTCTGCTTGTTTCATCCAAAGTTCGCTCAGACCGTACTGCTCAGTGCCAACGAGGATCGCTAGGGGGACCTTCAAATCGGCCTGGGTGAATTCGAGTTGGGCATGGGGGGTGGCTGCCACCATCGCAATGCCCTGTTTTTTTAAAAAAGCCATCACCTCTTCAGCAGCAGCCTCTACAACGGGAACCGTAAACAGGGTTCCGACGCTGGAGCGGACGACGTTAGGGTTGTGGATATCGGTGGTCCTGTCGCAGACGATGACGGCGTCGACTCCGGCCGCATCGGCGGAGCGCAAAATCGTGCCAAGGTTGCCGGGCTTTTCGATGCTCTCTGCAACGAGGAGGAAGGGAGTTTTTTTGAGTTTTAAATCGACCAGGTGTAAGTGGCGCTGAGGGGCTACTCCCAAAAGGCCGTCGGGGCGATCTCGGTAGGAAATTTTTGCAAAAACTTCGGGAGTGCACTCAAAAGCATCCCCCCCCGCTGCCGCGATGAGGGCTCTCTCATTGTCTCCCAAGAAGAGTTTTGGGCAATAAAAAAGCTGCTGCATCTGGCGCCCTGCGTCCACCGCGCGCTTGAGTTCTCGGTACCCTTCAATGAGAAAGAGCCCGGTTTCATCGCGGTGGCGTCGGTCGCGGAGTTTCACGACTTCTTTGACTTTGGGATTTTGCAAACTCTCAATCACGGGTCCACCTTGCAAAAGAGCCGCTTGGAATTGAGAGGGCATGAGGAGAGTGGAGGGCCATTTCTCCTGTCTCAATGTGCCCTTGAGGAAGCGTTTGCTCCAGCAAATGGCTGAGGACCATCGGGGTAAATCCAGGAGTGTGGCACGAAAAAATCACAAAGCGGGGCGCTGTATTCAACACGTCGCGACAAAGGCTTAAGAGGGGCAAAATATCTTGTTCGATCTTAAACACCTCTCCTTGGCTTCCTCTTCCAAATGTGGGGGGGTCCAAGATGATTCCGTCGTAGAGAGATCCCCTTTTTTTCTCCCTTTGCAAAAATTTCATCGCGTCATCGACGATCCACCGGATGGGAGCGTCTGTCAACCGGTTGAGCGCCGCATTTTGGCGCGCCCAATCGACCATCCCCTTCGATGCGTCGAGATGGCACACCTGCGCCCCTTGCTGCGCTGCGGCAAAAGTGACTCCGCCCGAATAGGCAAAGAGGTTCAAGATCCTCGATTGGGGTATAACAAGAGGGCGCATCGTCTCCCAAAGATCGGCATGTTCGGGAAAGACGCCCAAATGGCCAAATTCGGTGAGCGAGAGGCGGAATTGAACGCCTCCGTGAGATAAGGTCCACATATCGGGGATCTTTTCTCGAAACTGCCACCTGCTTTCGCGGTCAAATTCAGCGGAGGCGCCTCCCCATTCTTTGGTGAGAGTGGGTCTCCATACGGCTTGTGCGCAGGGGCGAATGAGGGTGTAGGCGCCGAAGCGCTCCAGTTTTTGGCCGTGGCCACTGTCTATGAGTTGGTACTGAGTCATGATAATGTGAAGGTATGGTGCACGAGGCGTCTCCAAAGAACGCCGAGCGCGGTTTGTACTGCGAGTTCAATGCCATCAGAACGAGTTCCTTTGGCGACAATTTTTCCTGCGTCGATCGACTTTCCTCGTTCGCCCACAGCGATATAGATCGTCCCGATCGGTTTTTTTTCTGTTCCGCCGGTGGGACCGACCAATCCCGAAATGGCCACAGCAAAATCGGCGTCGGTTTCTGCAAAAAGGCCCTGGACCATCTCAACTACGGCGGCTTTACTCACGGCCCCCTCTTGGATGAGGGTCGAGTGGGATACTTGGAGCAAGCGCTCCTTCCATGCATTGGAGTAGGCCACAATCGAGCCCAAAAAATAGCGAGATGCATCGGGGATCGCGACGAGGCGAGCGGCCATTGCGCCCCCTGTGCATGATTCGGCCAGGGCGAGTTTTTTACCCGCCGAGATAAATGCATGGTGAACCGCTTCTGCTAAAGTCGCCTCTTCGTAGATGAAGGGGGCAAACCGTTTGCGAAAGGCGGTTTCGTCCGACACCTCTGCCTGTATCCCACCGGGAAATGGTTTAACACTCTTCGCGTAGGGAGCCACCTCTTTTTCAGTGAGTAGACAGAGATTGAGTCTGGACATGCAGCTCCTCCGACAGTTGTGGATGATTTTCAATCCAAGAGAAACACTTCTTCCCGAGCCGCATAGGGACATGGATTTTTTGTCCCTCGGCGATGAAGGGGGTCGCGCGGGTCACATCGCGGCTCCACTGGCGCACTTTTTGAAATAACTCTGCATTGGGGCTGTCTGCTCCCTCGAGCAACTCCTGAGTGATCGGATCTTGGTAAATTTGCGGGTAACTGATTTGAATGCCCCAAAAAACGCTCCCCATCCCCATCGACATCGAATGAAACACCTTGTCCAGCGTCGAGTAGGTGAAAAAATGGGACTGCACTTGGATGACAGGCTGAGCGACCCTCACTAAATAGCGCTCTCCTGCTACTTCTTGTAGCTCGAGGGCCTCATCGTGCGCCGTCCAGGCGCATGCAAGCAACCTTTTGAGCTGCGCATCGGTCGGAAGCTGCTTCTTCTTGAGCCCCTCGATCCACGATCTGTATTCTTGCAAAAAAGCCTCTTGAGACACAGGTGGGCAGGGGTTCTTCACAAAGCCCCCTAAAGGATAGATCTGAAACGGGTTTAAGAGCTCAAAGAGCTGCTCTAGCTCGCCTGCATCGCAGAGCACCTGTACTTTAAGCCACTTGGAAGCTTGATACAATCCCCCTTTTCCTAGCCGTAACACAATAACCCCGCAACGCCGAGAGTGATGTAGGTATCGGCCCAGTTAAAGACGGGAAAAGAATAGCCCCAAAAAGTGAAATGGAAAAAATCAATGACGTGCCCATAGAGCATCGTGTCGACCACATTGCCCAATGCGCCGACGATAATGAGCGACAAGGCCCAATGAGTTCCTGGAGTACGGAGCACATAGACGATAAGCCCCCCGATCATCGCTACCCGCCCCCAAAAGAGCCAGAGTGGGTGATCGGCAAAAAGGCCCCACGCCGTCCCTGTATTGGTCACAAAATCCAAAGAGAATGTGACCCCGAATAAATCGGGCAAGATCGGAACCCCTGCAGAGGGAAGGAAGTGGAGCGCGCACCATTTGGAGCTGGCATCTAAGAGAAACAAAAACGCCAGAAACAGATACTTCACGCGAGCCCTTTCTCAAACTTCTCTTGGGCTTTGACGGTCATGGTCGCGTAAGGGATCGCCTCGAGCCGCTTGATCGGAATTTCTTCTCCAGAAAGATCACAAACGCCGTATGTGTCGCCCTCAATTTTTTCTAAAGCCCGGTCGATCTGTCTTAAGATCGTAAATTCCTTATTGGTCACTTCCAAGCTGATGCTTTTGACGAAATCGTCTGTCCCCTCATCTGCGGAGTGCTGTGAATAGCCCTTCGCCTCATCGGGTTCCGTCACCTCTTTTTTTGATCCCTGCAGAGCGCGCACGACCTGCGCTCGGAGATCTTGAAGACGTTTTTTAAAATAGGCAACTTCAGTTTTTTTCAATGGCATGAGCAGGTTCCTCATTTTCTGGTTTTTGAACTGGCGCTAATCCCTCGATGGCTTCCGATAACTCGCGAAGGTCTTTAAAACGCTTGTATACGCAAGCAAAGCGGATGTAGGCAACGACATCGATCTCTCGCAGGTGCGACATAACGAGGTCCCCCAATTCGCGGCTCGTGATTTCCCGAATCCCGCGGGCCATGAGTTCCACCTTGACTCGATCCGCAAGAGCGCGGACATCGTCGTGGCTCACTCGAGTATGGCGGCAAGCTGCGTCGAGACCTGAAATCAGCTTTTCTTGCTGAAAATCTTGATAGGTCCCATCCCGCTTTTTCACCTGCAAACTCAAGTCGACCGTTTCAAACG
>CAIVVG010000173.1 GCA_903909295.1 uncultured Chlamydiae bacterium | reverse complement strand
TTCGGTTCTTTTGAGCCTATTTTCGATGCAAAAATGGGGGGCTATATACTGTTGTCGATATTGCCCCCCATATTTGAAGTCGAAAAGAGGCCAAAATAATCCAAAAACTCGATGAAATATTTTTTACAGAACACCCTCTTACCCAGGAAACGGGAATGCGCGCCGTCACCGTTACAAAATAATCAATCCTCAGGATCGATTGTTTTTCCCTTTGAATAGATCACTTTCCTCAAGAAAATCCCTTCGGCGTCATACAGCGTGGCTACGCCCGTGCCGTTGAAAATGGAGGAGACGGGGTCTTTATGATGTTTTTTGTAGTAGTGTCCTTTGACTAGGCGGTCCTCTTCATACTCTTCGAGCATCATCAAAGAGCCGTCTTTGTACCAAGCGAGAGAGGGGCCCATTTTCTTATTGCGGCAATACTCCCGTTGGCTCTCTATCTGGCCATTCGTGTACCAGGTTTGCACCGTTCCATGGACTTTGTTTTCATGCCAGGGGATGGACAATTTGGGGAGGAGTGAGGGCCCAACGCTTTCGCGCTCGGAAGGGAGATAATAGTGAATTTCCTCCCCCTCTTGTTGGTCGTTTTTGATGTGAGATACGGAGACTAGGTCTCCTTTAGGAGTGTATTTTTGCCAGCGCCCTTCGGGACGGCCGTGACGCATCTCAATCAAATAGAAGAGCCTGTCATTAGAAAATTGGGCTTGGAAGCCCCCTCCGTTGAGGACCTCAGAAAACAGCTCCCCCGCTTGGGTATAATAAGTGCCTGTTCGCAATAAACCATCGCTATAGTCCTCATTCCAAGCAACCTGCCTATTGGAAAAATAGCCTACACTCGCGCCTTCTTTGACCCCATTTTTGTAATGGGTGGTGGAAAGAAGGGTTTCGTCCGAAAAATATTCTCTCAGCTCCCCTTGAATGACATTTTTAGAGAAGGGGACCTCTTTTTGTTTTTTTCCATCGGGATAAAAATAGAGGCTCGTCCCTTCTAAGGCTCCCTTGGAGTAGGGGATCTTAGCGGTGAGATTGCCCCTTTCGTCCCATACTTGGCTTAAACCTTCAAATAACCAATCTTGCTGGGCCCCCAGCACCACATCAGCGGTCCCTCCAATGACCGTCGCCTCGATTTTCAGTTGCCCGTTGGGGAACCACTCGCGGTAGGCCCCATAAGCGCGCATCTCTTGCGCCTCTAAATATTGCCAGGGCATTCCGTTGGGGTGATATGTGGAGATTTTGGAATGGCTTTTCCCCTCTTTCCTATAGATGCGGAGCACCTTCTTGTAGGGCTGGGAGGAGAGGAAGTCGATATTTTGATAGACCTCCAACCGGTCGGAAGCGTTGATGGTCTCTGTAAGGCCGTTGCGATCTTGAATCTGGATCGCCATGATCTCTTCTTGGGGCGCTGAGCGGTGACAGGCGGTTGCAGACAAGAGAGCGAGCGCCAAAATATAGTTTTTCATTTTAGAAATTCCCTGTTGAGCAGTTCGAGTTCGAGTTCGAACACTTCGGTTTGTAGAGGAGTTGTGATCCGTTTGAGTTTGAGGTCCCGAACCAATAATTGAGGGGTTTTATCGAGAGGTTCATGATTCCCAATGGAACGGTGTTCAATCCTACTGAGGAGCATTTCTAAATCAGAGGCATCCAACTGGACTGGATGTCGTTGCTTTTCTTCAGTTTCTTTGATGTGGCTTGAGGTACGGACATTTTCTTCCCTGAAAGAGAGGCGGTTTTCTGACCCAGATAGAAAAGAAAGCCTTGCTTGCACCGCCTCTTTTTGAGGCAGTGCGGGATGGTTTAAGAGAAATTCCAACTGTTCTTTTTCTCGTGCTAAAAACACCATGGATTCGATGGAACGATCTAGAAAATAGGGGTCGGCATTTCCAAACTGACTTAAAAATTTCTCTTTTCTCAGTTTTCTCTCAAGCGCCCCTTTTCCATGCAGGGTAGCTTGCCCAAAACGGGCCTCCATTTCTTCCGTTTGAGCCCTTTGGAGAAAGAAAATACAAAGTACAAAGACCCAGGGAGCTAAAACAAGAAGATAAAAGAAAGGACGGGAAAGCATTTGGCCGCAGCGTTCAAGGAACATAAGGCCCTCGGTTTTTTAAAAAGAAAACGGCCCGGTAAGAGTCGCGGCGCGCTTCCCACTTGATCTCTTTGGTCGCATCTACCAAAGCATCTCCCTTCAGCAGGGCTTCATGAATTCTCCTGGCGTCGGTTGTCTCTCCCACCTGAAACTCGATCTCCACTTGGGCTGCGTAAGGGTCTTTCAGTGCACCAATATGGGGAAACTGAATCAAACGGTAATGGACTTCTCCGACGGAGGCACTTTGGAAGAGGGGGTGAGAAGAGAGCCAGGCTAGCACTTCCGCTGTCTGTGGAATGCGGGGAATATAGGGGTACTCGACAGTGTTTGTCTCTACGGCCTTGACCCAATGGCTCAGCAGAGTATCGGGATCTTTGGACACCAGATCGGCATCCCACTTTTCTAAAGAATTTTGCAGGGAGGCCATCATCTTAGTTTTTCTCACCTCAAGTCCTTTCATAGCCAAACCCAACAGCCCTAGACTCAATAGGAGAGAGGTTCCCAAAATACTCAATCCATACAACCCCAATTTTCGCCAATTTTTTCGAGGAAAAAACTCCTCTTTCAAAAACTGCAAGGGCCTTTTTGAGGTTTGCTCTAAGGCGAGTCCCAGCCCCACGGCGAATTTTTGTTCCTCTGCGCTGAAGAGATCTAATTTGTCTAAGGAAACTGTTTCCGCTAAAGCATAGGTGAGGAATTCGGGAAAATTCGCAAAGGCATCGACCCGTCCCGTAAAAAGGAGGGGTTGCTGCCCCGCATCGCGATGAAAAGAGTGGATTACTTTACTCAGCTCCTGGCGCATTTCGTCGAGTTTTTGGGCCAGATGGAGATTGAGGTGGGGTTTGAATTGGAGGAGATCGATCTGTCTGGCTACATTTCCAATTTCTTTTTGCAAATGAATCCGCTTCCGGTCTTCCCATAGAGTCAGTAAAAGGGCCTCAGTGCCGCCCCCAATGCAGTAAGATTTTTTTAACACTCCGTCCTGGACCCAAATACAAGTCCACTCACACGACCCTAAATGGACCAGGAAGGCATTGGAAAGGAGCGGGGCCTTCCATTGGAGAAAATGGCATAGGGCAGTACTCACTACACTCACCGAATCGGGGTCAAAGCCGAGAGCCCCACATTGATCTAAGTGGGAGCGAAGGCTTTCTCGTGGCACAGTCAAAAGGAGGCTTTCTGTCTTTTGCTTATCCTTTTGGTTGGGCTTGATCCAGGGAACGGTCAAGAACTCTTTGGCCGGTAAATGGGAGGTCGCTTCCGCCTGAAAGGCGATCGCCTCTTCAAGGTAGCGGGAGTCACCGATCTCAATTTCAAAGGGGCGGACCAGCAACTCCGCCGCGGAGAGACCGGTATGGATTTTCCCCTTAAAATTTTCGGTGTAAAGCCGCTTTACATCATCCGGCTGGCTGATTTGACAGGCCTGAAGAGAGCGGACGACAACCCCCTTCCTCCCTTTTTCGATCAAGGAAGCCAGAAGATAAGGAGGGTCGAGATGAATTCCAATGTTTAACATCATTTTTTTGAGTCCATTCTAACCATATTGGGCATTTCATTCGATGACGAAAAAAGGAGTCCCCTTTACAATAGGTGGCCATGGCATTCCAATTTGGCTCCGCAAAGCTCCTCAACAAAATCCTTTACGCTCCCCTTGCGGGGTGTTCGGACCTCCCCTTTCGCAAAATGGCTCGCCTTTATGGCCCAGGGATTGTCTATTGTGAAATGGTGAAAATAGATGCACTAGTGCGTCACGACCCCCACACCTATCGCCTTCTCGACTATGAAATCGGCATGCACCCAATCGGTGCCCAGCTCTGCGGCAGCAAACTCGCTTTGGTTGGCCCCGCTGCGCGCATTGTCGAAGATTTGGGATTTGATGTGCTCGATTTCAATTGCGGTTGTCCCGTGGATAAGGTGACGAAAGACGGAAGCGGATCGGGCATGTTAAAGACCCCCGAACTCATTGGCGAGATGATCTCAGAGATGGTCGCCGCTGTAAAAATTCCGGTCACTGTGAAAATTCGAGCTGGCTGGGACGATGACTCGATCAATGCCGTAGAGATTACTCGAATTGCAGAGGCTGCTGGCGCGAAGGTGATTACGATCCATGGACGAACCCGAGAGCAAGGGTATAAAGGGCCTGCAAATTGGGACCACATCAAGCATTGTAAAGAGGCGGCAAAAGATATTTTAGTCGTCGGCAATGGAGACGTGTTTGATGCAGCGTCCGCTTTGAGAATGTTTGCCTATACAGGATGTGACGCTGTCCTTGTCTCTCGAGGGACTATGGGACAGCCATGGATTGCCGAGGATATTTTACGCGCTCTCGAAGGGCTTCCCCCTAAAGAGAGAACGATCCCTGATTTAAAAGAAGCTCTTTTACAACACTTTGATTACATCGTCCGCTACCAACCTGAGCGGCAATCGCTCCTAGATATGCGCCGGGTCGGCTGCTGGTACCTAAAACGGCTGGATGGGGTCAAGGCGCTGCGGATCCAAATCAATCGAGCCACGAGCACCACAGAGGTGTTCTCCCATATCGAACAGTTTCCTTGGGAGACGCTGCAGTGGGCCCAAGAGCCGGCATTCACAGAAGCGGAGTGTTAGAGGGTGTTCTGTAAAAAATATTTCATCTTTGCATCGAAAATAGGCTCAAAAGAACCGAAAAATCGATCAAAATTTTTTTACAGAATAC
>CAIVVG010000172.1 GCA_903909295.1 uncultured Chlamydiae bacterium | reverse complement strand
GGAATTGTTGGAAACTAATACCTTTTAACATTACAATCTCCTTTTGTTCTAGAGTCTACCGGTGACTTATAACCGGAATTGTTGGAAACCTCTTCTGGAGGAGGAGCATCAACTTCATTTCCCGTCTACCGGTGACTTATAACCGGAATTGTTGGAAACGTGACTGACCTACGGCCACTGTCAATCGCAGTGGAAATGACCTTGCCCTTCCTCAGATTTAGGGATAATATTATATATACATATAGATAACCATAGTGATTATTATCCATGAGCGAAAGCAAGGCAGCCGCGACAGCATCAGAAAAGGCGGTGCGCCGGATCAAGAGGAGAAAAGATCCATTCATTCGCACTGCCCAGGCACTTCGCGCTGGCATCCACCCGCGCACGCTCTATCAGCTTCGTGATACCGGAGTCCTCGAACAGGTATCGCGGGGGGTGTACCGCCTAGCAGAACAAGGATCGCTCTCCAATCCTGACCTCGTTACCGTTGCAATGCGAGTCCCTAAGGGGGTCATCTGCCTCGTCTCCGCGCTCGCGTTCCACGAGCTGACGACACAAATTCCCCATACCGTCTCGATAGCAGTGGCCGAAGGGGTACAATCCCCAAGGATTGACTATCCCCCCGTCTCCGTCCATCGGTTCTCAGATGCGAGCCTGAAGGCGGGGGTAGAGGTACATGAGATCGATGACGTACCGGTTCGGATCTACAGTGCCGAAAAGACCCTGGCCGACTGCTTCAAGTTCCGCAACAAGCTCGGCATGGATGTCGTCCTAGAGACACTCAAACTCTACAAGGCACGCAAGCAATTCAACCTCCGCAAGCTCCTCGAATATGGCAGAATCTGCCGAGTTGAGGCGGTGATGAAACCCTACCTGGAGGTGCTGATCTGAGCGCAAAACTGCCCAAAAACATCTCTGCTTCTGTCCGCCAGCGCCTTCTCAACAGGGCGAAAAGTGAAGGACGGGGTTTCAACGAGCTTCTCCAGTACTACGCGATGGAGCGATTCCTGTACCGGCTGTCGCAATCTCCCCATGCCGACAAGTTCATTCTGAAGGGGGCGCTGATGCTCAGAGCATGGCGCTCCCCACTGTTCCGTCCGACCATGGATATTGACCTCCTTGGCAAGACCAGCAATCAGGAAGATAGCATCATCGCACAAGTACGGGACATCATCTCCGTTTCGGTTGCCCCCGATGGCGTAATCTTCGACCCCGCCTCCATTCAAGCCGAGCGGATTACGGAAGACGCTGACTATGAGGGGATTCGGATACGGTTTCGAGGGTCTCTTGATTCAGCCAGGGTGAATATGCAGATTGACATCGGTTTCGGCGATGTCATTTTCCCTGGGACTGTTGAGTCCGACCTGCCCACTATGCTGGACTTCCCGGCACCGAGGCTACTAGGCTACAGCCGTGAGAGCGCGATCGCCGAGAAGTTTGAAGCCATGCTTAAGCTCGGCGAACTCAACAGTCGGATGAAGGATTTCTACGATATTTGGCTGCTGTGCCGACAGTTCGATTTCGAGGGAGAGAGGCTGGCAGAAGCCATCAGGCTGACCCTTGAACGGAGGGGAACGCCGCTTCCCGATTTCATAGTGCCCTTCTCCGAAGAATTTGCCAAGGCCAAGCAGGTTCAGTGGGCAGCTTTCTGCAAGCGCCTCCAGCAGGAGTACCTACCCGAAGAATTTTTGCAGGTCGTCTCAGTGGTGGAGGCGTTTCTGTCCCCGATTGCCTCCGTACTCTTGGCTGGCACATCCCCTCCAGTCAAATGGATAGCACCAGGGACTTGGAGATGAACCGCCTACGAGTAGCATCGGTACGAGAATGTACGTTAAGGCTGTAAAGCTTGTCTAGTAAGGATTATAGCGATTCAGTGCTGTACTAAGATTGGCTTTTTCATCAATACGCAAATATTAATTTATTTGTTCTATTTTGCTCTTATTTCTTGACGGCAGAGTACTATCTATACTGTGTCGCTAGTTGTCAATCACTTTCAAAAGTATTTCTTTAGATATCTTTTTGAGAGATATTCTTAAAGATTATTTTTCCTCATTCTTAACTAAGATATTTAGAGCTTTTTTAGCAGTTTCTTCGGCTTTCAATGAGGTGACTTTTTGATATCTTAATGTTGTTTGTATGTTACTATGTCCCATTAAAGCCCGAAGAGGAAATTTTAGATATTTTATGCCGGACGTTTGGGTATGTTATTTCAAGCCAGCTAAAGGTCAATGACTTTAATCTTGAACGATGTCTGCGCAAACAAAAAACCAATAAAGCTACGGATTGGGCGATCAAGGCTCAAG
>CAIVVG010000171.1 GCA_903909295.1 uncultured Chlamydiae bacterium | reverse complement strand
GTCATAGACAGAGATATTTGGAGAAAAATTGAGGAGATTGCTAATGAGCAGTGATTTAAGCGAATTTATACTAGAAGCTCATAGGAAAAGTTTTCAAAGGGCTTTTGAAATAGCTGTCCGCACGGGCACAGCACTTGTATTTTCTCGGAACGGTAAGATTGTTGAGGAAAAGCCCCCCTACCGCTACGAGCTCGTGCCCATCAAGCCAGCTAAGAAGAAAAAAGCAGTTGCTCGTAGGAAGAAATAATGAACAAACCGCTGCCCCCACTGTCTAAAGAAGCCCTATCCATCGTTGTTAACGGGGTCTATGAACATCACAAGAAGCTGTCCTACAAAGTTCTCGGCGTTGCTCGGCACAGCGAGACGCTCGAAGAGTTGGTGGTCTACCAGGCTTTATACGGAGAGCGCGGTATTTGGGTGCGTCCGGTGGCTATGTTTCTAGAAAATGTTTTGGTAGATGGCAAGCCGCAGCCCAGATTCAGGCTCGTTGCCAGCAGGGACAAACTTTAGCTAATGCCTTTCTTTGGCGAGGAGTGTGTTCCCTTGTAGTTTTAGCCGGTCCAGGAATCTCAATGCTCTTCGTCCCTCTGTAGCACATCATGTCAACTTCAAGAAACCTTGTCCATCTTGATCGTGGCGACTTTGGTTTGCGTTACGTAGAGGGCTCCGCCCAAACAGCAGACAGCTCCCAAGACCAGAGGGAGTGTGGGGTCAAACCAATGGCAGAGGGCGCCTCCAAGAGCGGGAGCTAGAGCTCCGCGTAGTCCTAACATCAAGATGTTGACCCTTGAGAAGGGGGAGCTGTCTGCGTCTTGGGCAAAGAGAGTGCCGGAGAGGTTCCACAAGAGGTGGCTCCCGGCCTGGGCCACTCCGTAGAGGATGAATGCGGCATAAAACCAAGAGATGTGGAGGGAGGCGAAAAGTAAGACAAGAGGATACAGACCGAATCCCACCAAGACCGCCGTAGTCAACCAAGAAATAGGGCGTGTTTTCAAAGCTTCTTTCCAAAAATAGGAGGAGGTGACGATGCCAATTCCCATCAGAATGGACCTGCCGGTGACGACGGTGGCGTGGGATAGTCCCAATGAGTCAGCGTAAAAAACAGCTAGGCTGGGAGCGATCAGCATGAGCCCGAAGCCCCCCATCATAAATCCCCACTGGAACTGAGCAAAATCTGGCCTTGCTCGGAGTAGGGCAAAAGCCTCTTTCCAGGGATTGACTATTTGGTCGAACAGTGGAATTTTGGGAGCAACCGCTTGAGGGGCACCTTGCATCGGGATGTTCCATTGCGCGATGAGGCTGCTGAGGCCCAATAAAGCCGTCAAACTGCAGAGCCATTGCCAAGCGGCGACCGATCGGTCGAGCACTCCAGCGATGAAGAGACCAACTAAAATACTCTCTAAGAAGGTAAGGGCAAAGCAGAGGGTGAGGATATTTTCTCTTTCTCCTTTAGGGATATTGGTCTTGAGAATTTCAATCAGGGCGGGAATCCCCGATTTGTTGAATAGCTCATAGATCGCGCAGGCGAAAATGAGATACCAAACAGTATCGATCCAAGGAACCAGAAGGAAGGGGAGGCGTGCAAAAATCCAAGCCCCCATCAAATTTGCGCGCAATCGATGTCGTTGATGGGTGATATTTGCGCTCCAATAAAAAGAGAAGATAGGCAACGTGGGGCGCAGAGCGGATAGAATAGAAATCTGGAGCAGGGAAGCCCCTAAATCCTTGCGCAGAATGAAGGGGAGTAGGGCATACAGGACGACAAAGGGTTCATGGAGCAAATGCATCCACAAAAGGGCCGTCTTAGTTTTAGTTCCACCGAGATTTATAAACGCCTCCCGTCATCCCTCCAGTATAAAGCAAGCGCTTTTGGGATGACACAAAATCCCCTTTTATGGGATACTTTCGCTCTATGTTGGAGAAAGATCATCTTTTTTGGTTTTGCGCGCTAGCCGGTTCGGGGATGTTCCTGATTCAGTTTCTCCTCAGTTTTATTGGTGTGGATGGGGAAGAGGGGGAGACTGCCTCCTCGCAAAACTTCAAATGGCTCTCTAAGCAGGCGCTCACCGGGTTTCTGATGATGTTTGGCTGGGTCGGGCTCGCTTGTAAAAAAGAGCTGGGCTATACGGCCCCGGTGGCGGCGTGCATCGCTGTTGGATCGGGGGTCGTCGCCATGTTCATCACCGGCTCGGTTTTTAGATTGTCTCGCAAACTGCGGAGCACGGGGACTGTGTTTCGCATTGAAGAGGCGATCGGCAAAGAGGCTTCCGTCTATCTGCGCATTCCGAAGGGCGGCACTGGAAAAATCTCGATCTCGCTGCAAGATTTAACGCACGAAATCGATGCCATCTCTCTGAATGGAGAAGAGATAGACTCGTTTACTCGAGTGCAAATCATAAACAAAGCGAACGAACGAACTGTCGTCGTCGCACCAATGAGGTAGATCATTTATGGGTATTGAAATTCCTTTTTTAACGACTTCCGTAGTCTTCTTCCTCCTTTTCGTCTTCTCGACGGTCTATTTTCTTGCAAAACTCTACCGAAGATGCCCTTCCAATAAAATCCTCGTCGTATACGGAAGAGTCGGCGGCAGCCGCACGGTTCTCTGCTACCACGGAGGGGGAACTTTTGTATGGCCGCTGATCCAGGGCTATGCATTCCTCGATTTGACCCCTCGAACCATCCATATCCCTCTTAAAGGGGCCCTGTCTCATCAAAATATCCGCGTCAACGTGCCGAGTACTTTTACGGTAGCGGTGGGACTGACTCCCGATGTCATGAACAATGCAGCGGTCCGCATGCTCGACCTCGATCATCGGGGCATCGAATCGATGGCAACCGAGATCATTATCGGCCAGTTAAGGCTGACGGTGGCATCGCTCCGCATCGAAGAGATCAACCAAGATAGAGAGCGCTTTTTAGAGTCGATCAAGAAGAACATCGAGCCTGAATTGCACAAGATTGGCCTGACGCTGCTCAATGTCAACATCACCGACATCACCGATGAATCGGAATACATTGAGAGCATTGGGAAAAAGGCTTCTGCTACTGCGGTCAACCAAGCAAAAGTCGACGTTGCCGAGCAGGAAAAACAGGGCGATATCGGCAAGGCTCTTGCAGAAAGAGACCGAAGAATCTCGGTCGCCACTTACAATGCGGAAGCGGTCAAAGGGGAAAACGAATCGAAAGCCCAGATGGCGCTGACCAATGCGACGCTCGCAGAGAAAGAGGCGCAAGCGGGCCAGCGAAGCCAAGTGGCAAAGCAGCAAGCCGAAACGGAAATTCAAAGAGCGCGAGCCTTGGCGCAGGCGCAGCTTCTAGAAGCTGAACAGATCGTCCCGCAAGAGATCAAGAAAAAGAAAATTGAGATCGAAGCAGCCGCTGAAGCGCAAAGCAAAATCCTGATTGCTCGCGGAGAGGCGGAAGCGATCTTAGCGATCAAGATCGCGGAGGCGGAAGGGATCCAGAAACTGCTCGATGCAAAAGCGAAAGGGTACAAACAGCTCTTCGAAGCCTGCGGCGATGATGTGCGCAGCGCATCGACAATGCTGCTCATCGAAAAATTAGAGGAAATCGTCAAACTGCAGACAGAGGCGATCAAGAATATCAAGATCGACAAGATCACTGTTTGGGATAGCGGCAGTGCAAATGGAGAAAAGGGGAGCGCTACTTCCAATTTCATTAGCCAATTTGTGAAATCGCTTCCCTCCCTTCACGACGTGACAGCCATGGCGGGGCTAGAGCTCCCTCCGTATTTAGGGAAAATGGCCTCCGCTCACGAAGAGAAGGTAAAGGTTAAGTAGGCTGCGGCCTCATTCACATATTGAAGAATGTACCCACGCTTATTGCGCTGGCAAGAGAGATAGCGCAAGCTCTCAAGCTTCTCCAAATGTCTCTTGAGGCGAGCATTTCCCCAGCCTATTTCCGACCGAAATTTTTCAGCGCTACTGCTCTGCTGGTGTTAGGTTTGTCTATATGCCTAGATTTTTTTGAGCGGCTCTTCTTAAGAGGGTGTTC
>CAIVVG010000170.1 GCA_903909295.1 uncultured Chlamydiae bacterium | reverse complement strand
CTCCTTGTCTCAAAGACTCTTTGTGGTTTTTTAAGTCTGCTTGGATCAGAGCTTTTTGAGGGGTCTGGAACTCGGAGGTTGTAAGCGCTGCATTGAATGAGGAGATCACCCGATTTGCAATGACCTTATCAATGAGTTCATCGTCGAACAAAACGGCAGCGAGAAAAGAGCGGTAAGCATCGAAGTCCAGTCGAGGGTCGAGTTCATTGTCAATTACATAGAGTTGTAGAGATCTTTTACCTACCAAGATATTGCCCAAATTGGCCTCTAAATCTGTGAGGGTGTAGGGGCCCTCTTCCTCTTCTTGGAACGGCTTAGCGAGGCGGTCTGTATTCCCCAATACGAGATCGAGCATCGCGATCTGACCTAATTTGGAGAAGAGGGTTTGTTTTTGCTCCGGAGTGCAACCGGCATAGGTTTCCCCGTGCACAAAGTGGAGGAGGTCTGGCCCATCCACTAGTTCACTGAGCATCACAACGGGTTTGTCCCTCACATCTACATCGCCTTTTTTGCAGAGATTGACGACTTCAGAAAAGTTCTTCGATAGGTGCTGGTTGGTTTCTGGGTCGAGGAGGGTGACTACCCCTTCCCCATCTTCAAATTTCCCCTCCCGAAAATAGGCCGTTGTTTTGGGAACGGCAAAATCGAGAGTTGATGTTGCATAGAGACGGTTGGCAGCCACTTCTTCGGGGGTGGTCCATTTCTCAACGTGACAGTGCCGGTGCAATACGCCTCGTACATCGGGGCGAGTATAGTCGACCAAGAAGGGAGGGCTGATGAGTCCTTCGCTCGCCTGTTTTACAGGGGCTGTTAAAACACAAAGGGGGTCCTGTTGGAAGCGGGAGATCAAGTATTCAAGTCGGTCGAGGTATGCCGCTCGTGATTCAAAAATCGGTGCTGCCGGCGTCGAGCAGTCATTGCTTTTAGGTCCGCTTGCATCGCCCAACTCTGTGGGTTGAGCTTCTTTAAGCGCCGGCTTCGCCTGATAAGCGCCTTTCAAGCAGGGCTCATACACGGGCGCAAAGCGGGGGCCTAGAGAAGAAATTTGAAAGTGCTCTAAGTTTTGAAGGGCATTTTTCCAAGCAGCAGCGAGTTTGGGGAGCTCCCTTTTTCGGGTCGGTACGTCGTCTTGGGCGTTATAAAGACGACCCAATCGGACCACCTGGTCGGTTTCGTGTAAAACTTGATCTACTGACATCATATGGAGAGAGATTTTAAGCGATCAGTAATTTAACTTCCACTTCAAAGTGAACCGCCCTTGCTCCTGCTCTTGGAGAGTTTCCACCTGGAAGACAAAACCCCCTGCGATCTCCACCTCGACACTGATATTGGAACTATTGTCTTCAGCTCCTTGGCTAAAGGAGACGAGGACCCCATTGGCGACATACTTACCCACTTCGATCGCGACATGTTCTTGGTCTCCATCAGAAGAGGTGATCACTCGGAGCCTGTCAATTCCCAAAGAGCGGCGGGTGCTTTCCATCACATCGGGCCCTTGCCCTAAAAGAGAGGCGACGGAAGTGGCCAGCTGGAGGGCTTGGAAACCGCTGATCTCGGAGAGATCTTGTCCAAAGAGGAGATAGGACATAATGGAGCTGATGGGGAGAGGGGGATCGGATTGGAGGGTCAGCTGAGGATTATTGAGGGGGCCAGAAATCCGAGCGGCGATGGAGACCCCTTGGAGCTCTGCGTTCGCTACAATATTGAGATAGGGCATCTCGTGTTCTTGGCCGCTCAAAGAGAGGGTCCCTTCGCTCAGCTTGAATGTCCGGGCGGAGAAACTAAATTCCCCTTGGATCAGCTCAATATTCCCTTTGGCTTGAGGGGAGGTCTGGGTCCCTCCGATATCAAATTGCCCTTTCCACTCGGAGTGGAGCCCCCTCCCGTTAATCCAGATATTGCTGGGGGCATTGACGTGTACATCCAACCGCAGCGGGTAGTGGTTTTTAACGGGCCCCTCTAACACAGATACGGGCTTCGTTGGATTCTTGTAGACGACCTGCAGTTCGGGGAGCGGACGGGGGATGTGGTCGGGGATGGAGAGCTCCGTTTCCAACATTTCGATATCCCCTTCAGCCACGGCTCCCTCTTTATCCCCCCGAATGTGGAGGGTCCCTTTTGCGTGGGCTGTGACGAGGTCGATGGCGATACAGGGGAAATCGACAAACGTCGTATGGAGCTCAAAGGGATATTTGCCCCCTAATTTCATCTCTCCATTCGCGGTGACATGATCGGCTCTAAATGAGGTGAGGACCAGTTTGTTTTTCTCAGCGATCAGTTCGGCTTGGATCGATTTGAGTTCGGTGCCGGTGTAGTAATTTTGGTAAGAGCCATCGTCCAAACGGGCGCTGCCGCTGACGGTGGGCTTTGAGAGCGTTCCCCCCAAAGTAAAGTGGCACTGAGCATCTCCTTCCAGTCTTTGAGAGCCAAAGTCAGCAAAGTCGAGCAGATCTTCGATGCGCCCTTGGAAAGCGATTTCCCCCGAGAGGGTTTTATTTTTGCAGGAGAAGTCGACTGAGAGGAGAGGTTGGTTTCCGAGTGCGGCGTGCCCTTTTAGGTCCAGGTTATACGGGTCAAAATGCCCCTCGAACTCTCCTGTAGCGCCGAGGTTTGTCTCGTGGACTTGGAGCTGAAAGGTTCCCTGGTGGTTCTTGTACATTGCGTCGATGTCGGCCCAGCCGGAAAGGTTGGGAGAGAGGAGCTGCAAGGGGAGGTGGGAGCTCTGTAAGACGGTTTCAGTCTCTGTTTTTTTAGCCGTGAGGGTGCCGTCTGCGACCTGGACCGTAAAAGGCTCCACCGTCAGAGGTCTCAAACGCACGGTAACAGGCGCCTGAAGCTGAAACGGCAGCTCCGCGACCTTACCGCTCCATTCTTGGACTGTGATCTGTCCCAAATCCCACGTTCCATGAGCCGCCATATCAGGCGTTGTCAACGCAAAAAGGCCCGGTTCCACGTGCAGCGAGGCCGCTTCGAGAAAGAACGTCTCATAGTAAAGCTGTCGAACGGAGATATCCACGCTCCTTTCATTTTTTAAGATAGAAAACTGACCGAAAACAAGCCCCTGAACAGAACCCTCTAAACCCCGCCCTGACGCCTTCCAGTCGGCGCCCGCCACTTCCCAATCTCCCTCTCGATCGATCTTACCTTGGGTCTCCCAGCGGGGCACAGCAAACACCACCTCTTGCCAGTTAGGAGAGTGCAGTAAGACCTCCGTTTTCGGCAGCGTGCCGTAGTGAACAAACACGTTGGCCGAGCTCTTATGCCTGCCGAGTTTGACCGATCCCTCCAGACTCAGTTCAGGAGACTGGACCCTGGTGAGGAGAAACTGTTTTACATAGATCGGAAAAGGGGGCGGCGTTAGTTTACCCGGTCCTTTACTGACCCAGGTAATCCCATCGCCTTTGACGGAGCTAAAGCCCAACTGACTGCGGAGCAACCGGAGGAGCGAAATTTCGCAGTCGACGCTCTCCGCATCGAGTGCAAAAGAATCGGTCTCTACATGGAGCCCCTCGATATGGAACGAATAGGGGAATGTCCCTTGAAATTTTTTCAGTTCGACGTGAACGCCAGCAGTTTGGAGTTTGGCGACGAGGATTTGGCGCAATTTTTCCCGGCTCCATGGACTGGAGACAACCCCCACCATCAGGATGAAGAGAAAAAAGAGAATTGCGAGTGTTTTTTTCATGTTAAAATGCCTGTCCTATTCCTGCGTAAATTCGGAAACTGGGGTCGATCCCTGCACGCCGATCGAGCGGGAATCCCACATCGAAGCGCAAGGGGCCAAAAAAGGTAAAAATGCGGAGCCCAATACCGATCGATTTAAACCATTGTGCATTGACCGTCGGCATCTCTCCCGAAGTGACGGTCCCGAAATCGGCAAACGGGACCAGCCCCACCCACTTATTGAACTTAAAACGGGTTTCTACAGAGGTGTAAATCGCCGACCTGCCGCCGAGAGGCTGGTTGTTGTCATTGAGAGGGCTCACGGTGTGATAACGATAGCCCCTTAAGTCATCTTCAGAGCCGCCGAGAAAAAGTTTCGGCAGCGGAACATACATTCTCTTAGCTCCTGCGATGGAACCGACTTGAAGGCGCAGCGCTAAGGTGAGGATTTTCTTAGGTGCCAGCGGAATGTACGTGGTGCCCGTGATCTGATTGTGGAAGAAGTGTTGGTGCGCGTGGTAGCACGATTGGTAGGGGATGCATTGGTAGACTAAAGTATACCCCTTGCTCGGATCGAGCAAGTCGTCCGACTGATCTGTTTTCAGCATCAAGGGGAGCCCTGCGAGCAGATAGCTCCCATTTGTCGCGCTCTCGGTCACTGTCGTATGGTCCACCTTAAAGCCGACAGAAAAAAAATTTTTCGATTCGGGGAAATAGCGATCGATGTAGTTTGCCCCTCGGTAGGTGAACGCAGTATAAGCCCGTATATCTTCGACCGCCATCTCTCCCACCGCTCGGTAAGACTGGTTCGCCGTGAGGAAATCGGGCTTTTTATAGGTCATCGTCCCCGACATGAACCGCTTCGAGACATCCCCCTCTAAAGTGAACACCTCTCCCATGCCCCGCAAGTTCCGGTTCGTCCAGCTAAAAATCGCGCCCGGGCCATCGACTGTCGCATAAAATCCCCCGATCGTAAACTGCCGGTGTTTCGCCTCCGTCAGCCGAATCTGCATCGGCAATTTCCCCTCGCTATCGAGCTCCTCTGCGTGGGAGATCAACACCGAACTAAACAAATCAGTATTCAGCAGCCTTTTTTGCGTCTCTTCGAGGGTTTCTGTGTTGTAGCTTTGCCCCTCTTTCCAGACAATTCTCCTCTCGATGTAGCGCGGCTCGACCTCTTTTAAACCAAAAATCACAGTCGGGCCATACTTCGATAAAGGCCCCTGATCAATGCATGAAGCCGCATCGATCTCCTTGCTCGCCATATCGACCTCGACCCGCCGCTTGTGCACCTTAGCGAGCGGGTAGCCGCACCGAGCCAACCGATTGAGCAAGTCCAACTCCGCCTGAACAATCTGAGACGAGAGAATCGGCTTACCCAGTGTCAGACCGAGGTTCTCAGGGGAAAATGGCATACAGCCGGGGAGGGTGGCCAAGACGGTGCAATCCCCCTCATACACTTTGTAAGAAGAGAGGCGGTAGCGCGGCCCCGCATCGATGTAGAGATACACCTGCGCCTTGTCGTACTCAGCCGTTACCTGAGCGGTGATGCTCGCATCGTAATAACCGTAAGCGTGCAGCACCCGGATCAAAGCCGGAATATCCCCCGCCGCCCGGTAGCGCAGCGCATTGACTGAAGCGGGAGGGCGCTCTTGCAACACGACTAAGTCTGAGACGTCGAACATCGATTTCAGCGCCTCTTGATCGGTTAAGCCCACAAAATTGACATCGTAAACAAGAGCAGACAAGAGAGCGGGGGAGAGCAGCCAAAAAAGAAGACGCTTCATAAATTTTTAGTTTGCACAAGCGGACCTCTTCTTGTACACTATTTTGCGTGAGAAAACAGTCAGAAGCGATTTTTCAGCGCGCCCTTAAAGTCATTCCCGGCGGAGTGAACTCTCCTGCACGCTCCTTCAAAGGGCTCGGCATGACCCCTATGATCGCCCAGTCGGGCTTTGGCGCCGTCATCCGCGACGTCGACGGCAATGAATACATCGATTATTGCCAAGCGTGGGGCTCGCTCATCTTAGGCCACGCACACCCCGATATCGTCCGCGCCACTTGCGCACAAATTTCCCAAGGCTCCTCTTTTGGCATCGCGACACAAGTTGAAGAAGAGATGGCCTCCACCATCGTCCGCCTCGTTCCTTCGGTAGAAAAAATTCGCTTTGTCTCCTCAGGAACCGAAGCGACGATGACTGCACTGCGACTTGCCCGCGGCTTTACCGAGCGCCCCAAGATCATCAAGTTTACCGGCCACTACCACGGACACAGCGACTCCCTCCTCGTCCGCGCCGGCTCCGCCGTTGCCGCGATGAACTCCATTGCCACCTCCAAAGGAGTCAGCGCCGCCACCATTGCCGACACCCTTTGCATCCCCTTCAATGACCCCGACGCCTTTTTGCAAGTGATCAAAGAGCACAAAGAGACCCTCGCAGCAGTTATTTTGGAACCCATCACAGCCAATATGGGCGTCGTCCTTCCAAAACCCTCTTTTTTAAAACTCCTCCGCGAAGAGACCCAAAAAATAGGGGCGCTCTTGATTTTCGACGAGGTAGTCACAGGATTTCGAGTTGGCCTCACAGGAGCACAAGGGCTCTACGACGTCGACCCCGACATCACCTGCTTTGGGAAAATCATCGGCGGAGGTTTTCCCGCTGCAGCCCTCGGCGGCAAAGCCAAAATCCTCGACTGCCTCGCCCCCCTCGGCCAAGTCTACCAAGCAGGCACCCTCTCTGGCAATCCCGTCGCCATGCGCGCCGGCTTTGAGACACTCAAGCACCTACAAAGACCCGGATTTTATGAGGAGTTGGCTAAGAAGACAGACCGCTTGGTCAGTCGGTTAGAAGAGCCTGTGCGTCGTGCCGGTTCGATGTTCTCCCTCCCGATGGACGAACCGCGCTTCGCCGAGTTCTTCCGGTACCTCTTTGAGCGAGGGATTTACATCCCACCCTCGTGCCAAGAAGCGTGGTTCGTCTCTGCCGCCCACACAGAAGAACAACTCGACTATACAGCGAACTGCGTACTCGAATTTTGCGGGAATTGTACAAATGCACAAACCCTGCAACTTTCCTGATCGGTTCTTTTGAGCCTAAAACTCGATGAAATATTTTTTACAGAACTCCCTCTCAGAATTTGTTTGAATCAAGCGTCTCGAGACGGCGCACTTCGACCTGGGATTCTGCAAGGAGGATTTTCTTCCCCTCTACCTCGACGAGGTAGAGCATCGTCTTGGGACTGAGCATTCGCTTTTCGATGATTTGGATGGTGAGGTTGGCTGCGCCCTTTTCGATCCTCTGTTGGATGAGTTTGCGCAAGAACCAAAATGTGACACCGAGCAGAGCGACGAGAGCGAAGAGGACGAGCAAAGTTTTTCCCAACGCAGCCCCAAACTCTCCCGGAGGGAGCGAGGGCATGGCATCTAGCGGGACAGTCGCATCTTTGTCGTCAATCATGGCCCCAAATATCTTCTTTCTTAGAATTGTCTTCAACCAAAAAAGCCCGCGGAGCCAGTCCACGGGCTTTTAGATTGCTATTGTTGTTGTAAGACATCTTCAGTTGACCGTACTGCGGGAAGGATTGCCAGAGACTCACACTCTGCGCAACTTTGGAAGTATTGCACCACGCTCGCCGCTGCATTTGCAATGCCGCCGAGCGCTCTCAGAATAAGCTCAATTCCTGTTAATAGAGTAGGAAGAACAAGCGTGTAGACTGCAAGAGCCTTGGCCGCTGTCCAGTAAACAGAATCTTGCTCTGTTGACTTGAGCTTGGTGACTTGGTGTAAGCCCCATGTGTGGGCAAATTCCACTGCTCGGTTTGCGCTATTGACTGCACTTGTACAAATTGAATGAATCATAAACACCTTTTGGTTTAATGGTTTAAATGTGTACGAGGGAGTGTAGCCGAGGCCCCTTTTTTTCGACAAGTAAAAAATTAACACGCTCTTAAAAAACTCTTTATTTCCTCTGTAGAGACACCTCTGCTATACTGGTCTCTTATGACCGATCTCAAACCACAGATTCGAGCGATTGACCTAGCCGTTTTAGCGGGTCGCAAAAGGCAGAGCGCAAAGACCCGCTTTGTCCACCTCTTTGCTGGGGAAGAGGCCCCAGACACAGTCCCTCTTTATGACAACTTTTGCTTCGCCTTTGCCCTTCTTCGGCTCAAAACGGCTGAGGCGGTGGGGGAGGGGAGGGAGCTCATCGACCGGCTCCTCGCATTCCAGACGGAGGAGGGGAATTTTCCCCTCTATCTGCATGACTACCCTCAGTGCTGGGACCCGTGCTTGGCTCTTAAAATCGCCCCGATTTTGATCCATGCGGGGAGGCTATTTCCCACACTCAAACAGAAACTGGAAGTGCCGCTTCGCAAAGCGCTGGATGGCTCGAAACCAAAAACGGCCCTTTGGGAACGGCGACTGCGGGCTTGTTTAGGGGAACCGTTATCCCCCATTGACACCTACCCCCTTTCCGCAGAAGAGTGGCGCGAACACATCATTACGGAACAGTTGTTTGCGCACGCTCCTTTCCCCGTCCCTTACAACTCGCAGCTCCAGATGTTTTTGGGGGAAGTGGCTCAAGAGAGAAGCGAACCTGGGCCGCTGCCGATTGAATGGGCCCTAGCAGATGGCCATTTTTCTAAGCGATTGCTGCGCGACCACCCAAGACAGCTACTTGCCGCTTCGCTCTTCCCTTTTCACAGCAGTGTGGACACCCCCAACTTCATGAGCTGGACGGGAACGCGACTTCTTTGGCAGGGAGCTTCCCAAGTCCATTCCCTCACCTTCTCGGGCGCTCGGGTCTTTTGCAACCTTTCCCCCGAAACGGAGCTTTTTATTGAGGGACAAAAAGGGACTGTATTTGACTTGGACCAAGAGGTGGAGATCCGGACCCCTACATTGAGTGTGCGAGTGAAATTCAATCTAGAAGAAGGAGAGGGGAGATTTTGCGGCCACATTCTGCGCGCGAACCGCCCCTCATATAAAAAAACCGACTCTTACGAGGCGTTTGACGCGTGCGTCTCTTTGAGAGTCTTGTCTTGTTCTGAGCCCTGCTTGGTCCGGCTGACGCTATCGACAGCGAGCCCCATGGCGTGCAAACCGTTGTCCACATACATCGTGATACCGGTCACAGCGGAAGCTTTTGGAGAGAGAAGGAAGGCCGCCACATCTGCTACTTCCTCTGCGTAGAGGTCTTTGACGAGGGGAGCATTGGCCTTGGAGTAGGCGATCATGTCATCGATCATGCCGATCGCTCGAGCAGCCCTACTGCGCAAAGGACCCGCCGAGATCGCATTGACCCGGACATTCCATTTACGGCCCGCTTCCCAGGCGAGAGTGCGGGTATCGCTTTCGAGAGCCGCTTTCGCAGAGCTCATCCCCCCGCCATAACCTGGCACCACCCGTTCAGAGGCGATGTAGGTGAGCGACAAGACCGATCCACCCGGATTTAAAATCGGGCCAAAGTGGGCAAGGAGGCTGATGAAGGAGTAAGCGGAAGAACTCATCGCGGACAAGTACCCCTTGCGAGAGGTGTCGAGCAAATCTTTCGTCACTTCAGGCGCATTGGCCAAGCTGTGGACGAGGATGTCGATCTTGCCAAAGTCAGCCTCTACCAGTTTCACCACATCTTGGATCGCGTAGTTAGACAGTTCCGCGTAGCGCTTGTTTTCGCGCACCTCTTGAGGGACATCGTCCATCGTGTCATAGACCGCATCCATCGGGTAGAGTTTGGCGTAGTTCCAAAGAGTCCCGTCGGAGAGCTGGCGCGACTCATCGAACTTGCCGTTCGCCCAAGAAGTTTTAAAAATCCGAACAATCGGGGCCCATGTGCCAATGAGAATCTCGGCTCCCGCCTCAGCCAACGCCTTTGCAATAGCCCAGCCAAATCCCTGGTCATCGCCGATTCCTGCAATAAAAGCTCGTTTTCCTTTCAAATTCAACATAGGACCCCTTGTTTTTGTGCCCTCATTTATAACAAAATCTGGCCAAAACCAGAAGAGAAAAGAGCGGTAAAATTAAAAAATTTACTAGACATTACCCGAGGAACTCCACTATATGTAGGGTTGGAGGGCACATTCTATGCGTAAGTTAGCGATTGTCAATCAGAAAGGGGGGTCGGGCAAAACGACCACGGCGGTAAATTTAGCTGCTACCTTGGCAGAAGCCAATAAAAAAGTTTTGTTGATCGACCTCGACCCACAGGCTTCCGCCTCCCTCTGGTACGGCTTTAAGGAGAAGGGGAAAGGGCTCTACCAAGTCCTCGCGGAAGATGGGCGGATCGAAGACGCCATCGAAAAGACCCAGATGGAACACCTCTCCATGATCCCCTCCTCGCCCCTCCTCTCAGGCGTTGAAAAAGCGTTGGCTAATGAAGTGGCCGCCGAGAGTATTTTAAAGAACAAGATCGCCGGCCTCATCGACAAGCCCTGGGACTACGTCCTGATCGATTGCCCTCCCACATTGGGCATCCTCTCCCTCCACGCGCTCACCCTCGCAGATGAGGTTCTTGTTCCTGTGGAGGCTCACGTGATGGCCCTGCACGGACTCGTTCAACTCCTCAAGACGATCAACCTCGTTAAACAGCGCCTCAACCCCCTTCTAGAAATCGCCGGCATTTTAGCCTGCCGCGTCGACTATAGGACAAAACACTCCCAAGAAGTGCTGACCCAACTGCGCACCCGCTTTGAGGGGAAAGTGTGCACCTCAGTCATCCGAGAAAACATCCGCTTGGCAGAGGCTCCGCTGCACATCAAGCCGATCATTTTGTACGATTCAGGCTGCAACGGTTCTCTCGATTACCGAAGCCTTGCCCTCGAAATCATGGGGCATAAGAAGATCTAGGTGGCTGAGACGGCGCTTCAGCGCGTGTGTCACGAAGAGCGGCTAAAACACAACGCTGAATCCCCTTTTTATGGGTAAAGATGTGCGAAAAGCGGCCAAACTGATACAATAGCCGATGCATGCGTTACACAAATCTCAAGGCGTTTCAAAAGCATCTCGTCAGCGCGGCTCCCAGCAACTTTTCCCGCGTCTACCTCGTTGCGGTCGCAGCGGACTTTGAGCGGGAAAAAGTCATCCACTCCATCCTCAGCTCAGTGCAGTCGCCCGACGCTCCCGCTACTCGCTTGAGCGGAGCCGAGTTTGTCCTCCGCGATTTTTGCGATGCCCTCCAGAGCCCCTCGCTTTTTGGCGGAGAGTCGGTCTGGGTTTTAGACGAGCTCGATCAGCTGAATAAAAAAACTCTCGAGGCGGTGGGGGAGCTCATCAAGCAACCCCTTCCAGGCTACCTCATTTTAGGTTCTCGGACCAAGGCGCTCAGCGCGGCCGTTGAAAAGATGGGAGTCGTCCTCGATCTCGTCGATGAAAAATCGTGGGATCGAGAGACCCGTTTGACAGAAGGGCTCGTCGAAAGGGCCAAAAATGCGGGCAAACGGCTCGAGAGCGATGTGATCCCCCTCCTCTTTGAACGGGTGGAAAAAGAGAGCGCCCTCTTAGAAAATGAGCTCGATAAGTTGATTTGCTACGTCGGAGACCGCTCCTCGATTGGGCCGAGTGATGTTCTCGCGGTAGGAGCCTCCTCACGAACGCAGACCCTTTGGCAAGTTGCTGAGGAAATGGTTTGGGAGGGGAGTCCGCTCCCCTCTTTGGATGAAACCACCTTTCACGGTCTGATTCCGATCTTGCGCTCCCAGCTGCAGATGGGACTGAAGATCGCCAGCCTGATCGAAGGGCAGGTCCCTTCCGACGCGTGGAGCGCCCACCTCCCTAAAATCTGGCCCAAGACGCTAGAAAAGCGCACCTCGCAAGCCGCCCGCCTCGGCTCAAGTTACTTTCGCAAAGGAATCCAGGCGCTGTTTGAGATCGAACTCCTCTCCCGAGGCGCTTCGACGCAATACGCCGCTTTGCTCTCTTTATTTCGATCCCAAATGAGTGTCCATGTCAAAACTACTGCTCCTTCCCAATCTCCTCGATGAAGAGCTCCCCTACGAGCCCTTCTTGCCAGCCAGCGTCCCCCAAGCCGTCGCTTCCCTCCACGGCATCATCGCCGAGAGTGAAAAAGCGGCCCGCCGTTACCTCCGCAGGTTCTTGCCCCACGAGATCTTTTCCAAGATGCCCATCGCGCTCCTCAATGAGCACGTAGCCGAGCTAGATGAGCTCCTCGCCCCCATCGAACAAGGACAGATCTGGGGACTCATCTCCGACGCCGGACTCCCTTGCGTCGCCGATCCAGGAGCCGACCTCGTTTGGCGCGCCCGCCAAAAGGGGATCGCAGTCCAGACCTTCGTCGGCCCCTCGTCCATCCTCATGGCCCTCCAGCTCTCAGGGCTCTGCGGCCAGCGCTTCACCTTCCACGGCTACCTCCCCCGCGAAGGGATCGAGCTAGAAAAGCGAATCAAAGAGCTCGAAAAGCAGTCCCATGGCCACACCCAGATCTGGATCGAAGCCCCTTATCGCTCTGCCAAGATGTTGGCGGCTCTCCTCGCTGCCCTTCAACCCACAACCCGCCTCTCGGTGGCCGTCCAACTCACGACACCCCACGAGAGGATCGCGTCCGCCCCCGTTGCCAAATGGAAACCCTTTCCTATTGAAAAAGAACCCGCTGTTTTTTTGCTTGACTCTCATCCATGAGTCTTGAATAAGGACGATTAAAAGGGAGTCCAGATGTTAGGCCGCGGTAAACAGGTTTCTGTAGAATATACGGTATTTTTACAAGATGGGACGAAGATCGATACCAATGTGGGGGAGCCCCCGCTCGTCTTTGTCTTAGGAGCCAATCAGGTGTTCCCCGCTCTTGAGCAAGCTCTCATGGGACTCAAAGTGGGAGACACCAAGCACGTCCTCCTCAAGCCCGAAGAGGCCTACGGACACATTGTTCCCGATGCGTTTCGCGAAGTGGAGCTAGAGACCATTCCCAATCAGTTTCGTTTTGTCGGAGCCGTCCTCGGCATCCAAGATCCCAACGGAGGGGTCTATCCCATCCGCGTCCACGCCATCAATGATGAGAAGGTCACCCTCGATTTCAACCACCCCCTCGCAGGCAAGGAGCTCCGCTTCGAAGTCCGCGTCGTCGCCGAAGGCGAAGGGTAAGCCGAATATCTGAAATATGGAAGTGATTCTTCCTAAAAATGCCAGAAAATGGAGTTTGCGACTCCAGAAATCAGTGCTGCGGCCCAGCATGGCGGAAGGCGTGGCGCTGGAAGGCGTAGGCCAAGATGCCGAGGGTCATGAGGACGAGCCCCAGGGGGATTTGGTTGGTTTCGTGGAGGGCTGAGATGAGGGCGGACGAGAGGATGCCGCCGAGGCCGATGAAGCAGCCGTAGAGGGCGCCGGTAAAGCCGGCGATGTGGACGAAGGGGAAGAAGGCTCCGGCGAGGGAGTTGGCGAAGACAAAGGCGGATCCAAAGGAGTAGAGGGTGATGGGGAGCATGATGGCCCATACGGCGAGCTGGCTGGAGAGGGCGAGCATCAGGACTCCTGATAGGGCGAGGATCAACGTCCCGGTCACTAAGAGGCGATGTCTGCCCAAGTGGGGGATGAGGAGGGCGTTGGTGACGCCGCCAAGGGCTAACCCGGCCGCAAAAATAGGGGCGAGAAGGCCGTACTCGTCGGGGTTGAGGTGGAGAATGTTTTCAAAGAGGAAGGGGCTCGAGGTGAAGTAGGCGTAAAATCCGGCGAAGGCTAGGCTGGCAGCTCCGCTGTATCCGATGAAGATGGGGTTGGTGATGAGGTGGCGGTAGTTTTTGAAAAAGGTCGCCGGTTGGAGGGCGAGGGGGTTGAGTCGTTGGTTGGTTTCGGGGAGGTGTTTCCAAATGATGTAGAAAGTTGCGCAGCCGTTGAAGACGAGGAATGCAAAGACGGCTCTCCAGCCGATCCAGTGTTGGATGTAGCCGCCGAAGATGGGGGCAAGCGCCATCCCTCCTGCGGCGCTTGAGGCGACCCAAGCTCCAACGGTTGCGAGATCATCTCCTGAGTAGACGTCTCTCAAGATCGTTCTCGAGAGGGAGGCGGTCGCTCCAAAGCCGCATCCTGAAATAAATCTTCCGAGGTTGAGGATAGCAATCGTGGGGCCAAAGAGGCTGATGAGACACCCGAGGGAGCCTACGATAAGCCCTGTGAGGACGATGGGCCTGCGGCCGTAGCGGTCAGAGAGGGGGCCGTAGAGAAGTTGGGAGGCGCTGATGCCGATCAAAAACAGGGTGAGGGAGAGCTGTACGGTACTTTGCCGACTCTGAAAATCGGCTTGGATGAAGGGGAGTGAGGGGAGGTAGAGGTCGGTCGCAATCGAGCCGATGCTCGCCAGCATCAAGACGAGATAAAAGGGGAACTTTTTTTCCATCTATAGCGCATCGTAGAGAAGTGGCTCCGCTTCTGTCAAGTGGAGTTTCTCTGAAAGGCATTTATAGGTAAGGATAGAAAGAAATGTACATTTGTCATATACTG
>CAIVVG010000169.1 GCA_903909295.1 uncultured Chlamydiae bacterium | reverse complement strand
TATTGGAGGTGAGAAGGTCATAGCGCCGATTTTGGCTTTGGAGATTTGGTATAGTTTTTTGTTGTACTCCTTGCCTCGCACACCATACATAGATTTTTCTCCGACGAATGTCTTAGAGGAAATAGAATCCATCTCCTTTTTATTCATCGTCAGATCTCCCTGGAAGCCTAAGTCCAGCTTGAGTAAGAACGTTTTCCCTTCAATTTCTACGTTGATACAAGGTGTTTGAAAGGAGGAAAATTTGGTAATGGGGACTGGTGCAAAATAGGCTGTTTTCTCATCTGGTTTCTGGGAAATCGAGCAGCTGCAACAAATGAGTAGAAGAGTTACAACTGCCAGATTTTTAAATTTCATCGTACTTTCAACGGTTCTCTTTTTTATCGCGCTCTGCAGAAACGGTGGCTTTCCCAGATCCATTGTTTTCTACTGTAACCTTTACTTTGGCTTTATTGCCCTTGTCATCGGTGACGCTTCCCGATACAGATCCGCTCACTGAGGGTTTATCATTTCCTCCCCATTCAACAGTTATCTCTGCTTTCCCGTTAAGGTTATTTCCACGGGAAGCGATTTTTGCCGCTCTGTGAGTTCTCAGCTCGATCTCTAAGGGGGTCTCACGGAGAATGACTGTTTTTCTTATGCCCACACAGCTAGTTTGCTCGTCGAAAATGTTTTTGTGAAGGTGACGAGTGCCTTTACAGGAAGGACTTGTCCCTTCAGTATCCCTATCCTCGAACTCTATATAACTGACTTCGCTATAACCAATTTCATTGCACACGGCGTACTCCTTTTGAGGTTCTGAAAGGCAATCATTTTAAATATTTTCTTAATTTCGTCAAGAATTTTTCTTTAAATCTTCCAGAAGGGGCGTAGGGTGAGGGCGAAGACGGCGGCGAGGGGGCCCCAAGTGGTGAGGGCGGCGGGGAGCACTTGGTTTTCGCCTAAGATGAGGAGCCCTTCGAGGAGGGTCATGAGGGAGATGAAGCAGAAGAGGGAGCAGGCGGCGAGAAGGAAGTGGGGTTTTTGGCGGGAAAAGCGCATGGAGAGGGGGGCGATGGCAAAGAGGATGATGAAGGGGAGGCAAGGGAGGGCGAGTTTGTAGTTGAGGTGGGCAAAGATCTTGGGGCGGTCGGCTGAGCGAGAGATTGCTTGCCTCACCAAGAGGGATAGGGGGCGATTTTCAAAGGGGATGAAGCGGTCGAGTGAAGTCTCTTCGGGCCAAGAGATTTGGGGGAAGGGGTGCTGATCGAAACTGCTTAACTTTTGAAACTGTTTGTCTTTTTCTCTCACTAAGTGGTCGACGAAATAACCACAAGGCACCTCTCCGAGCTCGAGTCTTTTTATATGCCAGATATCGTCGCTTCCTCGGATCCAAAAGACGTCTGACAAATTCTTCCCTTCAATACTTTGGTAGACGAGTTCGGAGTGGTCGTCGAGGGTAATCGAGTGGACGTGTTCGCGGACGATGGGCTTTTTCTTCTTGGCGTGGGCTCTTTGAAAATCTTCGATGGCGTCTTGGGCGTGGGGAGCAAACCACTGGGAGTTGGCGTAGGAGAGGGCGGAGAGGAGGGCGGCGAGGGCGTAGAAGGGGATGAGGAGCCGTTTTTTCGAGAGGCCGGCCATCTGGAGTGCGAGGAGTTCATGGTGTTGGTTCAAATCTCCGAGCACTTTGAGGGAAGAGAGGAGAAGCGAGAGGGAAAAAAAGAGGTCGAGGTGCATCGAGACGTGGCGCAAATAGTACAAGATGAGCTCGAGCACGTCGGTGGTGCCGATCGATAAGAAGCGGACGCCATTGATAGAAAAATCGATCAGAAAATAGAGGATAAAGAGACATCCGAAGAGGAAGAGAAATATCTGGGTGAGCTGTTTGCCCAAATAGCGGATCCAAAGGGTCATATGCGTCGGAGCCTCACAATACTGACTGCCCAGATGAGCAAATGGGGGAAAGACAAGGCGATCCATGCGGCGGAGGGGAATGTTTTTAATTCTTTCCCTAGAAAAAAGCTCATCAAAAGGAGGAGTGAGAGGCTCATCACCCAAAGGAGCCCTTTTTTTGAGGGATTTCTTCCCACTTGGATCCCAAAGGCGCAGCCGAGAAGTGTTAAGCTAAAGGCTCCGAGTGAGATCGAGATTCTTCGGAGAATTTCTACCTGGGCAGTTCTCCCTTGGCGGGTCGGCATTTGGGCTCTCAGTTGGAGCATCCGGAGGTCGAGGGCGTTGGAATCGAGTTTGGGGCGGTTTTTTTTCATCGCCATCGAAAGGAGGGGGGCCTGTGTCGACATGAGGGCCTGATTTTCGATGATGAGGGGGTCAAATGCATTGGGGGCCTCTGAGTGGAGGTGGGAGATGAGCGCCACATCGCTGCCCCACAGTTCTTGGGCATCGAGCCATAGTTGCTTGGCCGTAATCAAACTGAGTCGTTGGCTGCTCTCATTGTAGGCGATGAGGAGGAAATCCTTTGCCGCACGCCCCTCCTCTTTCGGTTTCATCTTCAAATAGGCGTGTTTGATCTTGATCAGTTGCTGTCTTTGCAATAAGAGGAGGGGGTTCTCCGTGGTTTCCCTATACAATAACGTGCGCGTTTCCCTGCGGCAAAAGGGGGAGATTTCCGCGCAGACTGAAAAATTGACTAGACATAAGAGGCAGGAGGCGAGGAGGAGGGGGAGGGTCAGAGTCCTTAGGCTCAATCCCGAGGCTCTGAGCGCGGTCAGCTCGCAACTTTGGCTGAGCCGTTGGAAGAGGAGGAGCGCTCCAATCAGAGCC
>CAIVVG010000168.1 GCA_903909295.1 uncultured Chlamydiae bacterium | reverse complement strand
TGCCCCCCAATTTTGAATCGAAAAGCGGCCAAAATAATCCCTAAAATCGACGAAAGCTTTTTACTTGGATAGGTTCACTGTTGTTGATATTGCCCTCCACGTTTCAATCTAAAGCTAACCAAAAGAACCGAAAAATCGATCAAAATTTTTTTACAGAACACCCTCTCTGTCCCAAAACAAGTCCTTTAGTGTATACTCCATCCCTCCAAACGGAGGAATCATGGCAGCTATATCCAGTACAGAACGGGGTCAAGGGACAAAACGGAAGGACCCAGAGCCGGTCGTTCTCTCCTCTGCGGACGCCGCATCGAGGAGTGTGTTTCGGCGAACGGTCACCGAGGTCATTGAGCCTCCCATCGGAGAGTTGGATATCGAGCTTCCCGAAACCAGCCCATTCTTCTTGACGCAGACCGCTCTCAATGATCTGGCCCGGATTCGTTACGCGAGAGGGGCGACCTCTGCCGAGGAGAAACTGGCCAAGCAGACCGGTTTTGCGATGAGAGATCCCCACAGTCAGGAAAAAACACACTGGAAGGTCATAAGCCATATCTTACAGGAGCTGATCAAACAGAAGAAGACAGATTGGCCATCGAGGGGGCTCCACGGAGAGATGCCGGTGCCTGCTTTGCCGGGAGATCGCCTGGAGCTTAAATTTAAGCAGACAAGGCCAAAGAAGCACCCTTCTCGGGTGGGAGTGGGGCAGAGCCGGGGGGCGAGGGATTACCAAGAAGATCGGATTCTTAAAGATTCTGCAGTGAAATTTGGCTCTTTCGAGGGGCGCATCTGCGCCATCTTCGATGGGCATGGAGATGATGGGCGGGCCGTGGACCATGTAGTGGATCGTTTGGGGCGCGATTTCGAGGACATCTTGCACGATGCGGTTACGCGTTCCGCTGAGCCGGTGCTCGATGAAATTGTGCCCGACTCCTTTTGTCGGCTGGCCGAGTGGCTAAAAAGGTCCTGCCTAGATCAGGTTAGGCAGATAGGGGGAAAGCGGGGGGGGACAACCATGACCTGTACTCTACAGGTAGGAGCAGAGATGTGGGTTGCCAATGTGGGAGATTCCAGTGCGTTTCTGGTGAAGAGGAGGGAGACTGTCTCATTGACAGAGAAGGCTTCTTTAGAAGAGGGTCGCTTTAGACGTATCCATGAAAGGTTGGGCAATCAGCTGACCCGCGAGGCACACCCGCGCGTTATGGGCCCCCGCTCCAAGGTAGGGGATCCCGTACTGGGCGTGGGACGCGCTAATGGAGCCCATCCCTGGATGCCTTGTACCCCAAAAATCACCAAATTGGTGTTTGGCCCAGGGCTGGACGATCCTTTGACCGGGAAAGTTTATTGTGAGGAAGATGACTGTTTGGTATTGGCAACGGATGGAGTCACGAATAATCTGACCAAAGATGAGCTTGGTTCCGTTGTGAGGGTTGCTCGGCTGCAAAAACACTCCATGGACTATGTCGCTCAGGAGACGGCCAAACTGGTCGGTTCCATTCTTCAGAGCGACAACGGTTCCATTCTGGTCAAACGCCTTATGCTTTGACGAGTTCCGGCTCTTTTTCTCCGCTGATGTCTCGATCCATAAACAGGATCTTGCCATCTTTGGCGGAGATGAGGTATTTCTTCTCGAGATTGGGGTTCTGGAGCAGTTTTTCCGCCAGCGGGTCTTCGAGGTATTGCTCGATGAGTCTGCGCAGCGGCCTTGCTCCCATCTCGGGTAAGTACCCTTTTTCTACGAGGTAGTCTCGAGCAGCGTCGTCGAGCTCGATGTCGATCTTCTTGCGAGAGAGCCGTTTTTTGAGTTTGCTAAACTCCCGGTCGACCACTTTGCGCAAGGCAGGTTTGTCGAGGGTGTGGAAAATCACCAGGCCATCTAAGCGGTTGATGAACTCGGGCTTGAAGCGCTCTTTCACAGAACGCTCGATCTTCGCTTGCATCGCCTGGAAGTCCAGGGAGGTTTCTTTCACTCCAAAGCCCACTTCGGTCGACTTGCGGATCAGGTCGGCCCCGAGGTTGGAGGTCATGATGATGATCGTATTGCGGAAGTCGATCTTGCGGCCCACCGAGTCGGTCAGACGCCCCTCTTCCAAAATCTGGAGGAGGAGGTTGGTCACATCGGGGTGCGCTTTTTCCACTTCGTCGAAGAGGACGACGCAATAGGGGCGTCTGCGGACTTGCTCTGTGAGCTGTCCTCCTTCTTCATACCCGACGTAGCCGGGAGGGGAGCCTGTCATCCGGCTGATCGCAAATTTCTCCATGTACTCAGACATGTCGACTTGGATCAGAGCGTCTTCGCCACCAAACATATGGGAGGCGAGGAGGCGCGCTAAGTGCGTTTTGCCGACGCCGGTAGGCCCGAGGAACAAAAAGGCTCCAATGGGGCGGTTCGGGTCTTTGATGTCGGCTCTGCTGCGGCGGATCGCGCGGCAAACAGTGCTTAAGGCATCGTCTTGGCCGATGATATCGACTTTGAGGGCCTCTTCCATCTTAAGCACTTTTTCGGTCTCTCCCTCAGTCAAGCGAGTGACGGGGACACCGGTCTGTTTAGCGACGATATTGGCGATATCTTCCTCGTCGACAATCGGTTGGTGCTCATCTTTATGGGACTCCCACTCAGCCCGTTTCTTCTGGAGATCTTCGCGCAAGTTCTTTTCACCGTCGCGCAGTTTAGCCGCTTTCTCATACTCTTGATGGCTGATCGCCTCTTCTTTAGCGACTCGGGCCTCTTCGACTTGGGTCTCGAGCGCAGCTAGGTGGTCGGGTTGGTGCATCATCGCGATGCGAGCTTTCGCCCCCGCTTCATCGAGCAGGTCGATCGCCTTATCGG
>CAIVVG010000167.1 GCA_903909295.1 uncultured Chlamydiae bacterium | reverse complement strand
TGCCCCCCATATTTGAAGTCGAAAAGAGGCCAAAATAATCCAAAAACTCGATGAAATATTTTTTACAGAACACCCTCTAAAACAGAAGCGAAGGCTTCGCCCTCGCGCTCCCAGCAAAGGACTGTCGTCCTCTGCACTCCTATAAAAATAAATGAACAGGGAGCCGCACGGGGCGTGCGGGCAGGAGCGGCGCGGCGCCGGCAGGATGGCGAGGGAAGCCCTCGCGCTCCCCAAAAAAATAAAACCTTTTTTTCTTCTCTGTGGGGTGCGGGGCCTCCCCGCCATCCTGCCGCCGTTTCGGCGCTCCTGCCGGCGCGGGGGCCCCGCTTCGGGGACGGCCGATCCCTGTTATTTTTTTCCTTTCTGCTCTTTTCTCTGGTTTCCTACTTGGAGAAGGGGCCGACTTTGGGCTCGACTAGGCTAATGAGGTCTTGGGCTGCCATGGTCATCGACTCGGTGGTCAAGCCGCAGTTGAAGTTGACTTTTGCCATAGAGCCGATTTTGTCATCGAAAAATGTCTCCACGTTCAGCAGGTTGCCGAAGGGGGGGATGCCTCCCACTTGCAATCCGTAACGCTCTTGGATGATGGCGGGGTCTTCGAATTCACATTTTTCTCCCACGGCTTCGCTGGCGGCTTTGATATCGAGCTTGAGGTGTGCGGGGATATTGAACTGGTAATTCTTTTTGCTACTTTTCCCTTTGAGGACGAGAGCTTTGACTCCCTCTTCTGGAGAGGTGCCTCGGACGCGGGCAGAGTCTTGAGAGGTGGGGGTGGGCTCATGGGTCAGGTGTTGGAAGGGGATTTTGCGCGCATGGCAGAGGCGGATGATCTCGTTGCGGATATTCTCGCCGCCGAAGAACACGTGCGCTTTGAGGCGGTTGCCTGCGATCCGCTTGGTGTCTGAGGGGAAAAGGGAACACTCGCGGATGTTTTTGAGCTTGAGGAGGGTCATCGTGATCCGCTCTAAACCCATCCCGAAGCCGCCGTGAGGGGGCATGCCGTACTTGAAGATGCTGAGGTAGTCTGCGAAGTCGCTCGGGTTCATCTTTTTCATCAAAATCCCTTCGACCATCGACTGATAGGTGTGGCGCCTTTGGCCGCCGGAGGTGATTTCGGTCCCTGCGCAGAGGAGGTCAAATGTATTGGTCAGCTCGGGGGTCCCCTCTTTGGGAGCTGCGTAGAAGGGGCGTTTTTCTGTTTTCCAGTCGGTGATAAAGATGAGATCGGTGCCGCGCGTTTCGGCGGCCCAGGCGCAGAGTTCCCGTTCGGCGGCGGGGCTGAGGTCGGGTTCGTGCCGTTCGTCGATCCCAGTCCGCTCAAAATAGAGCTGTTGGGCCTCGGCAAAGGTGAGGCGGGGGAAGGGGACGTTTGACGGGGCGTGGACGATCGGGTGGCCTAAGGCTTCAATTTCCCCTTTGCAGTGGGTTTGGATGAAGGTGAGCATGAACTTGATGCATCCCTCCTGAATATCCATGATCTCTTCCCACTTGTCGAAGAAGCCCATCTCAAATTCAAACTGCTTCCCTTCAGAGAGGTGGCGGGAGGTTTGGGAGGGTTCAGCGCGAAAAAAGGGCATGAGGGCAAAGACCCGCTCATTGACGCCGACCATGATCTGTTTATAGAGCTGGCTGCTTTGAGCGAGGGTGGCCGTATAGCCAAAATAGTCGACGTTGAAGAATTCAGCGCCTCCTTCAGAGGAGGTGCCGATGATATTGGGGGCAAAATATTCGGTAGCCTGAACTGTATCATGCATGTAGAGTTGGTAGGCGTGGGCGAGCTCAGCTTGGATCCGAAATACGGCTTGCAGTTGCCGATTGCGGAGAGCAATGGGGCGGTGGTCGAGGATGAATTCGAGGTCGGAGGGGATTTCTGGTTTGTAGTATTCGATCGGAGGGACTTCTCGGATCGGGTTTTCGACGTGGAGAACAGGGCGAATCAGCTCTACTTTGAGAGCAGAAGGGGAGGCATTGACCTCTCCTTCGACTGAGAGGATCGTTCCCGGCTGCAGGCCGTCGAGTTTGCGGAGCTCTTCCTTGTCTTCAATGACGATCTGGATAAAGCCAGTTCGGTCTCGAAGGAGGAGAAAGTTGACTTTGCCAAGGGAGCGGAGGTTGTTGAGCCAGCCGCGCACGAGAACTTGTTTACCGATGGAACCGGAGAGGTCTTTCGCTAATATACGCTGGGAAAAATTCATAAAGACTCCGAGGAAAAATAAATTAGACCGCAGAGACGCAGAGGTCTCAGAGAAAAATAAAGAATCAATGACACTTCCTCTGCGATCTTTGCGCCTCTGCGGTTCATTTTTCTTCCTCCCCCTACTAGCGGTGAGCAATCCGTTCTAAAACAGCGCGGTGGCTCAGACGGATTTGGCCGCGGTCGTTGATGTCGAGGACCTGCACTTCAATGGAGTCTCCCTCTTTGAAGGGGGCGTCATTGATATTCTGGATTCTCTGGGTGGAGATTTCAGAAATGTGGCAGAGGCCCTCTTTTCCTGGGAAGATCTCGACGAAGAAACCGAATTCTTTCCGTGAGACGACGCGTCCTGTGTAGATCTTGCCGATCTCCGCTTCAGCTGTGAGGCCGTGGATGATCGCTTTGGCGCGGGCCATTGCTTCGGCGCTAGTAGATGCGATGCTAACGACGCCGCTATCATTGATATCGATCTGTACCCCTGTCTCTTCGACAATTGCGCGGATTTGTTTGCCGCCGGGCCCGATGACCGTGCCGATTTTGCTTGGCTTGATCTGGATCGTCTCAATGCGAGGCGCGTAGTTCGACATCTCTTTTTTCGCTTCAGGGCAGATTTGAGTCATCTTATGGAGGATGTGGGAGCGTCCTTTTTTGGCTTGTGCCAGGGCGGCTCTCATGATCGAGATATTGATCCCTTCCACTTTGATGTCCATTTGGAAAGCGGTGATCCCTTGATCATCTCCTGTGATTTTAAAGTCCATATCGCCGAGAGCATCTTCTGCGCCGAGGATATCGGAGAGGATCACATATTCATGTCCCTCTAAGATAAGGCCCATGGCGATGCCAGAGACGGGGCGTTTGATGGGAACTCCTGCATCCATAAGGGCGAGGCAGCCGCCGCAAACGGAGGCCATTGAAGAGGAGCCGTTGGACTCGGTGATGTTCGATTCAAGGCGAATGACGTAGGGGAACTCTTCTTGGCGGGGCAGGATGGCGCTCAAGGCTCGTTCAGCGAGCTTGCCGTGGCCCAGTTCTCTTCGTCCGGGGGAGCCGACGCGGCCCACTTCGCCGACAGAGAAGGGGGGGAAGTAGTATTGGAGGTAGAAACGTTGCGTGCTCTCTCCATTGAGGTCTTCGTAGCGTTGGGCTGTGGTTTCTCCGCCGAGTGTGCAGACGACGAGGGCCTGGGTCTCTCCGCGAGTAAACAGGGCGCTTCCGTGAGTGCGCGGGAGGAGGGAGGGCTCGATATCGATGGGGCGTATTTCGTCTAGCGCGCGGCCGTCGATCCGTTTTTTCTCTTTCAGCACCATGTGGCGCATGAGGGTCGACTGGAGGTTTTTGAAGGAGGCGAGGACATCGACTTTGTTGTTCTTCGTCCCTTCGGGGAGCAGTTCTTTAACGAGAAGTTCTTTGATCTCTGCAATCGCCTGCTCGCGCCCTGTTTTAGATGAGATGCGGAGCGCTGATTCGAGCTTTGTGGAGGTCGCTATTTTGACAGCTTCATTGATCTCGTGGGGAATTTTACGGATGGAGCCCAGTTGTTTGGGTTTGCCGATTTTTTCTCTCCACTTCGCTAGGGCGTGGCAAATCGTTTTGATCTCTGCGTGTCCTGCATCGATCGCTTCGAGAACTTGTTCTTCGGTGAGGAAATCGCAAAAACCTTCGATCATCAAGATCGCATCTTCTGTTCCGGCTAAGACGAGGTCGAGTTTGGAGAGCTTCAGCTGTTCAGTAGAAGGGTTGATGACGAATTGGCCGTCTAACATCCCAACGCGCACAGCGCCGACGGGCTTGATCAGAGGGATTTCGGAAAGGACGAGGGCAGCGGAGGCGGCGCAAAGGGCCAGCACATCGGGAATATGAATTCCATCATAGGAGAAGACGTAGGAAAGGATTTGGACTTCATTGTAGTATCCTTCTTCGAACATAGGGCGCAGGGGGCGGTCGATGATCCGTGCATTGAGGATGTCTCGTTCAGTGGGGCGCTCTCGTTTGATGAAGCCGCTGGCAGTTCGACCTGCTGCGGAGTATTTTTCTTGGTAGTCGACTCTCAAGGGGAGGAAATCGATGTTTTCTGCTGCAGTAGGCGCTGCGCAGGCAGAGGCGAATACAACAGTTTCGCCCGATTGGACGACGACGGAGCCGCCAGCTTGGCGAGCGATTTTCCCTGTTTCAAATGTGAGTGATTTCCCCCCAACTTGGATGGTGATCGTTTCTCGTTTAAAATGCATAGATTCTCCTAGTCTTTTTTTGAGTGGGAAGGGAAAAAGAGGGGGCTTTTAAAAGAACCCCCCTAGATATTATTTTCTTAAGTTGAGGCGGACGATCAAATTTTGATATCGTTTGGTATCCGTCGAGTTGAGGTAGTCTAGCAACTTCCGTCGTTGACCAACGAGTTTCAGTAGGGCTAAACGAGAACTATGATCTTTTGGAGCGAGTTTTAAATGCTCTGTGAGTTCAGCAATTCTTTCAGTTAAAATCGCGATTTGGACGTCGGCTGAGCCGGTATCTTTTTCGTGTAACTGAAATTTTTTAGTGATCTCTTCCTTAGTACCTTTATCTAGCGACATGGAGCAAGCTCTCCGGTTTGCAATGGTTTAAGCACATTTTATGGCTGCATTATAGCGGATGGCGATTAAACCGGCAAGGGGGGCTTGGCTTTATAGAGGCTCCTGAGCTATATTCAGTCTCCTAAAAGGAGCAACCATGCAGACCTCGTTTCAAATTATTCAGTCCTGGCTCCCCCAGGTCCTGGCCACTATCAAGAAAGATATTAAGACAGAACACTTGTCCTCGAACCCCCCGTTCTACCGCACCTATTTCGGCAACCGCCCCATCAATCGACTCACGAGTGAGGAGATTTATGCGGCGTATGAAAAAGAGCTCGTTTCTGGAAATAGCGACCTCGGCGAATGGGTTGTGAACCGATGGGTGTTTAAGCATGGGGATCTCTATGAGTATTTTGCGCAAAAGCTCTCTGAGATCAATCCTGAGTTCGCTGAAATCAAGTCGCTCACCGAAGAGGAGAGTGGCCGGGTGTTGAATGGGGTCGAGGGGAAGTTCAACTTGGCGTCGGTCTACATCTTTTCCGTATTGAATGGCGTCGTGTTTCCGAAAACCGTTCTCGAACAGCTGGAGAAAAAAGCGAGAGCTGAAGAGGAAGAGCTGAAAGTAGAAGCGGCGAAGCGATTAGAGGAACAGGGCTACGTTGCTAAGATTGAACAACTGGAGAGAGAAGTGGCCCGTTTTGAGAGTCGTTTGGCAGGGGTTCAGAAAAAGTATGCGACCGATGTCGAGGCGTTGAAAAAGCAGATCAGGGCGTTGCAGAAAAAATGAAAGATCCCGACCTTTACTTCATGCAAGAGGCTCTGAAAGAGGCGAAAAAGGCCTATGAGAGCGAAGAGGTCCCTGTGGGGGCTGTCTTGGTGCATGGGGGGCAGATCATTGCGCGGGGGCACAACCAAGTGGAATTGCTCCAAGATGCGACAGCCCATGCGGAGGTGCTTTGCATTACTGCGGCAGCTTCCGCCATAGGCAATTGGCGCCTTGCCGACATGACCCTTTATTGCACGTTGGAGCCTTGCTGCATGTGCGCAGGGGCCCTTCTGGCATCTCGGGTGAAAAGGCTCGTCTGGGCAGCTCCCGATGTGCGTTTGGGGGCCAATGGGAGCTGGATTGACGTTTTTGCTGCAAAACATCCGATGCACACGTTGGAGATTCGCTCCGGCGTTTGCGCGGAGGAAGCGGCCGATTTAATGCGTCGATTTTTTCAAGAGCGGAGGAAAAAGGATGCTTGCCCTGTTGGATGAGAGGATTGCGCAGCAAAAGAAAAAACTGCTCGCTACGGCGCAACGGATTGTGCCGGGGGTGATTGAGGACGATTTGCTGCAACCGAACGATTTCCCCGCTCTCGAGTTCCATCCCTACTTCCGGTATGAGGAGGGGGTTTTGGCTGGTTTATATGAGGCGAGGAGCGCGCTAGCTGCGCTTATTTCTTGAGATCTGTTGCATCCGCTCTTTTTCCTGCAGCGTGAGGGAGCTTTCCCCTGAGCGGGAGATTTTTTCCAACATTGTATCCATGAACTGTTCGTCATTCAGGCGGGGTTTCCCCGAATGGATATCGTATACTTTTGGCTCTGTGGAGCGAGTGGGGCGGGGGATGGTCATTTGGAGGAGCCAGTTTTCAAAGGGGTGTAAAAAAGCAAAAATGCTTTTTCTCTTCCATGCTACGAGGGCAAAGAAGTAGCCGAAGAGACAGCTTGAGAAGGCGGCGGTAAAGGCGACCCAGTTGGCATTGGCGAGGTCGATGAAAAGGTTGATGCCGATGAGTCCTAAAATAAGCCAGATCGCTCTTATGGGGATGGTGAGGAAGAGCAAAAAGCTCGCTTCGGGGTAGAGCATCGTCCAGGCGACCATCACGGCGTAAAGGGGAATCGTGGCGCCGCTCAAAGCAAAAGAGGTTCCAATCAAGGACATGACCCCTACGGCGGCAAGGCCAGCTAGAGCGCCTCCTCCAAAGTAGAGGGCGAAGAAGAGGCGCTGGGAGCGCTCCATGAGCATGGCCCCAAAAATCCAGAGGAGGTACAGGTTGAAAGCCAGCTGCAGGAAGAAGGCGAAAGAGATTCCTAAGGGGTTGATCTCTACGAAGGAGTAGCTGAGCGGTTGCCAAAGAAAAAGGTGGGAGATCCCTGTTAGGGAAAGGGAGAGGAGCCCCTGGATCATGGGGAAAAAAGCAAAAACAATGCTCGTTCCAACGAGGGTTAAAAGGAACCCTTTGAGCAGGTGGGGGGTCTTTGTGGGGCCGATCCCATACGATGATTGTGGCTGCATAAGAACTTTTTTAGCAGGTCGGCGATTAAAAATCTTGAGTTTTTTTCCGAATCGCGCTACCTTCAATGGGAAAATAATAAAGGAAAAATCTCCATGAAAGAGAAAATACACCCCCCCTATCAGGAAGTGCTCTTTATCGATTCTTCAACAGGAACCAAGTTCCTCATCGGCAGCACCCTCCAACCAAAAGAAAAAGAAAAGCTCGACGGGAAGGAATATCCTCTCTCCCGCGTCCCTGTTTCTTCTGCATCCCACCCTTTCTTCACCAAAGCGACCCAGTTTATGGACTCTGAGGGACGCGTCGATAAGTTCACGAAGAAATATCAGCGCAAAAATACTGAAGTGAAAGAGATGCAAGTGAAGCAAGAAGAAGCGCAAAAAGCGAAAGTCAAAGCAGCTTCAAAGAAGAAATAGCGGTCTTATGAAGGACAAAGTCCTGCGACTGCTCAGTCGACTGCGGGAGATCGAGCCTCTGCTCGGTCTCCCGTCGACTCTCGCTGATCAAAAGCGCTATCGTGCGCTTGCGCAGGAGCATGCCCACCTCTCTCAGTTAAAAGAGATCTGGGATCGGCTCGAATCTACCGAAAAAGAGCTGATCGAAAACAAATCCCTTTATGCGGCTGAAAATGATCCTGAGATGCTGCAGCTTCTCCGTGAGGATATTGCTCGCCTAGAAAAGGGTCTCCCTGAGCTCTCCCTCCAATTAGAAAATCTCCTCGTTCCTCCTGATCCTCGAGATAGCCGTCCCATTATTTTGGAACTGCGCGCGGGAACCGGGGGCGATGAGGCGGCTCTATTTGTGGGAGATTGTATTCGGATGTACCAGTACTATGCGGGCAAAAAGGGGTGGAAGTGCGAGGTTCTGTCGGTGGCAGAATCGGAGATCGGTGGATACAAAGAGTACATCATGTCCCTTTCTGGGCCCAATGTATTTCGGATGATGCAGTATGAGGCGGGAACTCACCGGGTGCAAAGAATTCCAGCGACCGAGACCCAAGGAAGGGTTCACACTTCGGCGATCACGGCGGCGGTCCTCTTGGAACCCGATGAGGAAGATGAGTTTGAGATCAACGAAAAAGATCTTCAGATCGACACTTACCGCGCTTCGGGAGCCGGGGGACAGCACGTCAACCGAACCGATTCCGCCGTTCGGTTAACCCACTTGCCGACGGGGACTGTCGTGGCTTGCCAAGAGGAGCGGAGCCAGCACAAAAACAAAGACAAGGCGATGCGCCTGCTCAAAACCCGCATTGTCGAGGCTCAAAGGCAAAAGGCCCATGCAGAAATATCTGCGATCCGCTCCAGTCAGGTAGGTTCCGGAGACCGTTCAGAGCGGATTCGGACCTACAACTTCCCTCAAAATCGGGTGACCGATCACCGGATTGAACTCACCTTGTATAAACTCGATCGAGTGATGGAAGGGGATCTCGATGATCTCACCTTGCCGTTGGTCAGTCACTTCCATCAAGAGAAGCTTTCATCATGAAAACGATCGGCGACCTTGTCAAGACGACTCAGCCGCGCCGCCTAGTGGAAGATCTCCTCGCTCACGTCCTGGGACTCAAGCGGATCGAGCTCTACATGCAATTTGACCGCCCGCTGATTGAATTGGAGTTAGAGCAGCTGAGAGCTCTCTGGAAACGGGCTGTGCGCGGTGAGCCGGTGCAGTATGTGATGGGAGAGGTTGAATTTTTAGGCTGCCGCCTTAAAGTAGACAGGAGAGCCCTAATTCCCCGGCAAGAGACAGAGATCCTGGCAGATTACGTGGCCAAGCTGGCTCCTGAAGGAACTTTATGGGATATTTGCTGTGGCTCGGGCTGTTTGGGGATTGCCCTGAAAAAAAAATTCCCCTCTCTCAACGTCGTCCTCTCCGATATTTCTGCGGAGGCCTTGGAGCTGGCTCGGGAGAACGCGGAGCGCAATGAAGTGGACGTCACCTTCCTTCAGGGAGACCTATTGGCCCCCTTTCATAACCTTCAAGCCAATTTTGTCGTCTGCAATCCCCCTTATATCTCTCAGAGCTCCTATGACCAGCTAGACCCCTCAGTGCGCAATTTTGAGCCCAAGGGAGCTTTAGTAGGAGGGGAGAGGGGGACCGAATTTTATGAGCGGCTCGCCGCCGAGCTCCCCCCTTTTCTCGCCCCCCACGCTAGGGTGTGTTTGGAGATAGGCTTTGATCAGGGAGATGCGCTAAAAAAAAATTTTAATTGGGGGTCGCAAACCCTTCAAAAAGACTGGTCTGGGAAGGATCGGTTCTTTTTCCTTGAAAAGCAATAACTTTCTAAGGTATCCTATTTCCTTAAACTGAGTACGGTTATGTTCGGCGCCTTGGGCGAGAAAATTCAGACTCTTTTTGCGGGCTTGGCGGGGAAGAAGATCCTCACTGAGGACAATGTCTCCGACGCGGTGCGTCAGATCCGACTGGCCCTTCTCGATGCCGACGTGAATTACACGGTGGTCGGGAACTTCATCAAGAGGGTGAAGGAAAAGGCGATGGGGGATGCGGTGCTCAAATCGGTGAGCCCCGGCCAGCAATTTACGAAGCTGGTCCATGATGAGCTGATCGATCTGATGGGGACGGTCGAGACGCCGCTCGATCTGAATGGGAAGCTCTCCGTGGTGATGCTCTGCGGTTTGCAGGGTTCTGGGAAAACGACGACCTGTGCAAAGCTCGCGGCCTATATTGGCAAGACGGAAAAACATAAAAAGGTGCTCTTGGCGGCGTGTGATCTGCAGCGGCCGGCCGCAGTAGAGCAGCTCAGGAAATTAGGGAAAGAGATCGACGTCCCCGTGTTTACTTTGGAAGGGGAGACTAGGCCGATCCGAGTGGCGACCGAGGCGATGGCCAAAGCCAAAGCGGAAGGGTTTGATGTCCTGATCGTCGATACGGCTGGACGGCTCCACATTGATGAAGAGTTGATGGAGGAGCTCGCTGCGATGAAAAAGCTCTTGGCGCCTCGGGAGACGCTGTTTGTCGCCAATGCGACGACGGGCCAAGATGCAGTGCGGACCGCTGCCGAATTTGACCTCAAGGTGCAGATTTCGGGGACGATTTTGACGATGCTCGATGGGAACGCTCGGGCCGGTGCGGCGATTTCGATTAGGGAAGTGACCCAAAAACCCCTGAAGTTTGAAGGGGTGGGCGAGAAAATCGCCGATTTTCAGATTTTTAATCCCCGCTCGATGGCCGACCGTATTCTCGGCATGGGCGATGTGATCAATCTCGTCAAAAAAGCGAAAGAGCATTTTGATGAAAAACAAGAAGCCGACCTCGAGAAGAAGCTGCGGAAGGCGAGCTTCACCTATGACGATTTCCTCAAACAGATGGGAATGGTCAAAAAGATGGGATCTCTGAAGGGGATTTTAAAGATGCTTCCCGGAATGGGAGCGTTGGGAGATTTCGAGTTTTCTGATAAGGAATTCTCGAAGATTGAGGCGATCATTCTTTCGATGACGCCGAAAGAGCGTTTAGAGAGAGAGGAACTTTCCCATAACCGACGGAAACGGGTAGCTAAGGGAAGCGGTACGTCAGTGGATGATGTAAACCGGATGGCAAAAAATTTCCAACGGATGAAACAACTTTTTAAGAATATGCCCGATATGAAAGGGTTAAAAAAACAATTTGAAGGAAACAAATGGCATTAGTGATTCGCATGAGACAGCAAGGGGCCAACAGTCGGCAGAGATTTCGCCTGGTGGTGACAGAAGCCCGCGCTCCAAGAGATGGAAAATACCTCGAGATGGTCGGTTGGTACAATCCATTTGGAAAGACTGACGAGAACTATTTTATCGATATTCCTCGCGTCCAGTTCTGGCTCGACAACGGCGCTCAGATCAGCGACCGAGTCCAGTCCCTGGTGAAGCGTTTTGCTCCTGAAGTGGTCAAGCAATTGGTCGCGAAAAAGGTCGCAAAAGTTGCGAAGAGACGAGAGAAGAAAAAGAAAGAGAAAGAATAAAGGTGGAAGTAGACATTCTCTCTCTATTCCCTGAGTATTTTCGGGGTCCTTTTGATGTGAGTATCTTGAAGAGGGCCAAAGAGGCGGGTTTATTAACGATCCGCCATACCGACATCAGGGATTTTGCGGAGAATAAACACCGCCGAGTCGACGATCGCCCCTTTGGGGGAGGTCCCGGCATGTTGCTTTGTCCAGGGCCCGCCGTGAGGGCGATTCGGAGTGTGAAGCGCCCCATTTCGCGGACGATTTCTGGATCGCGAGTGGTATACCTCTCGCCTCAGGGCAAGCCGCTCACTGCGGCCAAATGCCAGGAGCTCGCTCTCCAGGAACATTTGATCCTCCTCTGTGGACATTACGAGGGGATTGATGAACGGATCATCACCGCAGAAGTGGATGAGGAGATCAGCATAGGCGATTATGTGCTGACCAATGGATGCGTTGCGGCGATCGTTTTGATCGATGCCGTGGCCCGTTTCATACCGGGAGTGGTTGGCCACCCCGATGCAGTCTGGAATGATTCATTCCAGGACGGATTGTTTGATGCCCCTCAATACACTCGACCAGAGGTATTTGAGGGAATGGAAGTCCCTGCGGTGCTTCGCGAAGGGAACCACGCTAAAGTAGCAGAGTGGAAAAAACGCGAAGCTTGGAACAAAACCCGTCGGGTACGACCCGATTTAATTCAAGAAGGAGAAGCGCTGTGAGCCGCTCAAAATACATCGAAGAAGTAGAAGCAGAATACATGAAAAAAGATGTCGTTCCATTCAATGTGGGCGATACAATCCGCGTCAAGACGCGTGTGATCGAGGGAGAAAAAGAGCGCCTTCAGGCATTTGAAGGAACTGTCATTGCGAAACGGGGAACAGGTCTTTCAGAGACATTCGCCATCTACCGCAGTGCCTACGGCTCTAAAATGGAACGAGTCTTCTTGCTCCATAGCCCCCGCATTTCGAACATCGAAGTCATTCGCCCCGGTAAAGTACGCAGAGCGAAGTTGAGCTACCTCCGCGGACGCAGCGGTAAATCAGCGAAAGTGCGCGAACTCTACGTGGCCGGTGCGGGGACTCCAGCAGAAACCCACACAGCAGAATGACGGCTCCCGACATCTCTTTCAGTGTAGAGAGCCAGGAGTGGCGAACGACCCGTGCTCGCAGTCCTCTCTCTGATCCTCCTCGGCCCTCTAGCCGAGGACCTTCTCCCACTATAACGATCCGGACGGGGGACTGTACTTGTATCGTGGGCGGAGCTCTGATGTGTATTTCCAGCCTGGCGCTTTACGCATTCCAGCCTCACGCAAGTGAGGCCGAGAGAGTAGTTTCCGGAACACTGGGAGTTATGGGAGCCGGTGCAGTACTGGGTAAGTGCAGGGCAATCTGGCGGGAGTACCACGCCCCCCCTCTCCAGATTGTGGAAGAAGTGGAAGATCTTGAGCTTGCGGCTCCTCCCCCCACAGTTTCTGGAAGTCCCAAACAGATGATGCTACGTGGTTATCAACCGGTCTGAATTAGCGTTGCATCGGAAAGGGATTCAGCACGTTGCTGGTGTCGATGAAGCGGGGAGAGGCCCTTTAGCAGGGCCTGTCGTCGCAGCTGCCTGCATTTTGCCGAAGGGGATCTCGTTTGAAGGGCTCAATGACAGCAAACAGCTGACTGCCAAGCAAAGAGATCGCCTCTTTGCCGAACTAACAGGCACCACGGGTCTCTCTTACGCCATTGGGATTGTCGATGTGGAGACAATCGACCAGATCAACATCCTCCAAGCGGCCCTCCTCGCTATGAAACAGGCGGTAGAAGCCCTCACGGTCCAACCCGGCTACCTTCTCATCGA
>CAIVVG010000166.1 GCA_903909295.1 uncultured Chlamydiae bacterium | reverse complement strand
GTCATGCTGATCCCGAAAAATCCCAAAGACCTGGGCATTATTATGGAATTCAAAAAAATCAGTCCCTTTAAAAAGATGGATTTAGAGACGGCTGTCAATTCTGCTCTTAAACAAATCGAAGACAGACACTATGCTCAAGAATTGCAGGACCGGGGCGTGCATCGTATTTTGTACATTGGTTTCGCTTTTGAAGGCAAAAACGTTCTAATTCGTCACAAATTTAAGCAGTAAAGTGAGCCTATCCGCAATGTGGAGTAAAAAATCTGGCGGATCTTTCAGGCGCTTTTTCACTCTACATTACGGATAGGCTCGTGCAAATTTTAAGACACCTCTTCCAATTTTTCTTACTTTTTTACGGAGCCCTTGGAATATCCGCTGACCCAAAACCCCTAACTGCCATTTTTCTAGATATTGACGGTGTTTTAATGGGCGATAGGATCTCTTGGGATTTTCAAAAACTGATACGACAAAAACTCATAGAACTATATGGGGAAAAAGATAGGGATTTCGGAGACTATACGGAATTACAATGGAAAATCGCGGCGAGCTATTTTTTATCAAGGCCAGCAGTTGAAACCCTTGAAACCTTGATTGAAAAAACAAGCGAAAAAGCAGACGTGGTTATTGTCCTCTCTTCAGCATGGAGATTGGATGGCTCTGTTGACGAGATTAAACATCAAATGTTTGTCATGGAGTCTTTTTCAAAACAGATCATTGATAAAACACCCGATGATGATTGGTGGAGAACAAGAAATCACGAAGCACCGCTTTCTTCCATAGCCTTGAAAAAATACGGATTTGAAATGAGATCCCGAGCGGATCAAATTGATTATTGGATCAGGGAAAATCGAGAACAGTGGCCTATTGCAAACTTTGTCATTATCGACGATTGCGACGAATATCTATCCAGCCGATTTCCCGGTCATTTTGTATATGTAAGCAGCGGTTTATTTTCTAAGGCACATGCCGAAAAAGCTTACCAGATCCTGACTCAGGGCATGTAAAGCCGCTTTACACGAAGGATAACGTGGCGCTGATAGCGGCGTGATCCGAGATGCAATCACGGCCCTTTCCCAGGAAACACACCTGGGTGTTCTCCACTTTCAATAACTCCTCGTCATAAATCAGGCCATCGATCTTCTCTGCGCAGTCCCCGCAGGGCCCTTCTTTCCCCCGCAAAGTGTGCTTTCCCTCATCTGTACAGGTAACGATACCCTCAAACGCGTTGGTATACCCCTCAAGCCCTGAGTCTTGGCGGGGTACAGCGCTCGTATCGAAGTTGAGATCCCCCAACACCGCCGCAGGGCCCTTTCTTAGAAGAGGGACGACGTACTTGGTGAGCTGCCGATTCCGAGCAGCCTGGTTTTCTGCCCCTTCAGCGTAATTCAAATGGACATTGATCAGTCTCAAATCCCGTCCCCCCACCTTGACCGTAAAGGTCAGAGTGCCCCGTTCCGACATCTTGGCCATCCAGCCTGAACGATCTTCCTGCGGATAGGGGATAAATCCGATATTTTCCAGAGGCACCTTAGAGGCGACGAACAGCCCCGAACTATTTTTAAATGGATCGTGAGACCCCAAGTCCCTAAGAAAATACTGATATCCCTTGACCCTCAACAACCGGATGGCCTCATCTTGAGCCGATATACTTTCGAACTCCTGCCCCATTAAGATCGTCGGACCTGCAACCGCATCCACCAAAGCAGCCACGCGGGTCATCGAGGGAGCTACCTGTTCGAAGGGAGTCTTGATGCCCGAAAAGGTCGACCACGGATCTTGGAAACAGGCATTGATCGACACCACCTCCACAGACCGCCCTTCCCAAGGAGATGCCGGAGAGGAGGGCCCAATCAGCTCAAACCGTCCCTTGCCCGCTGCAGCGGCCACAGTCAAGCAGGCCACAGCGGGAATCAGCAAGGCGGCTGCAAACGGGAGTAAAATAATCGCTGTAGCGACCCCCTGGACTCTCTTTCTTAACTCTCCCTGATAGGCCTCTTCAGGGGGCATTGTATGAGAGAGCCGCTCGAGGTTGCGGAACACCGTTCTGGCGGGCTCATACGCATAGTGCCCCGCATAGGTAAAAAATTTCTGTACACCGCTTACGTATATGTCGGAATCAAGGGAGACTTCCTCGGAAGAATCTACGTCTATAGCCATTTTGCACCCGCCAAATTGTTAAGATCGCGTTATGATACCGCAAGCGCCTCTTAAACGGCAAGGATTGACTTTAAAAAGGGAGCCCTGATAGAATCCAGCGCCCTCAAAAGGTAAATTTTAAACACGAGGAGAAGATCTTATGGCGATTTTAGGACAAATTTGTGGCGGGCTAGCGGTATTGAAAGGATTGGCCTTGCTTAAGGATATCAGGAACGAACTTCCAAATGCGGCCCGTCCATTGCAGGAGAATGAGGGTGCTCCCTTAAGAGTAGCTCGCGTTGTTTCCCAAACTTTTCGATCTATCGGCATATGCATGCTCGCGCTGGCTTATGTGAGTATAGGTCTTCGGATGGTCATCCTGGCTCCGAGTGAGGGCTTTTTTGCTTCGGCGCTCTCTGGCATCGAGAGCGCGGTGCCTTATGCAGCAGCCGCAGTCGTCGCCTCGCTGATGACAGGAATGGCGGCAACATTGGGCCCTATTTATGCCGAAGCCCCATGGCCGGCGTAGCCCCAACGCTGCTCCCACGGGTGGGAGCAACAACTTCAAACAAAGGAGACCCTATGAAAACATTTCTTCGCCTTGAGCAGTGCCTACTTCCCCCCGTCGAGATCATTCGCTGGAATGGAGGGAATCTGATCATTGAAACGAGCACAACGATACAGAAAGTAGCTCACTATGCAAAAAATGCTGTGATGTTTACGGGGCTTCTCGCCGTCTCTCCCCTAACACTCGCCTATGATTACCTGACTCAAAAACAAATCACCCCTCGGCCACCAGCTCCCGATATCGCCCCCGCTCCACCTAACTGGCCTCCCGAACAGCGTGGGTTTGCTTGCTCCCTCTTTCAAACATCGGGACTGGGGACCAAGTGGAGCGCAACTCCAGGACTTGCGGGGCGATGCGACTGGGATGATTGGATGGATGATCCAAAACACGTCGCTCACCCACCAGGGTTTGATTATAAGGACTTTTTCACTGATGTGATTTCCAATCCTGGACCCTATATCGACATGTTAAAGGCTCAAAATGTCACAGCTCACCGCTTTTCTCTTGAGTGGTCCGTGATTCAGCCAAGTCGCGATACACTGGATCATCGAGCCATTGCATTGTACAAGAACTTTATCGAAAAACTCCTAGCGGCAGGCATCACTCCCTCCGTTACGCTCAGCCACTTCGTTGTGCCCAAATGGTTCTATGAACAGGGCAATTTCCAAAACCTGGAGAATGTCGACGCCTATGTCTACTTCGCTATTGGAGCAATGAATTTGTTTCCAGAGGTGAAGGACTGGTGGTCCTTCAACGAGCTAGGCGTAAAAGCATTTCAGCAAACAAGGGAAGTCTATCCGACAGATGTACCCGAAGGAAGCTCTTTATCCAAGAGGGTCTATGCAGCGGGGATCGCAACGAGAAATATGTTGATCGCCCATTGCAAATTGACTCAGGCAGCCGCTAGATTGCATCCGGATAAAAAAGTAGGAGTGACTCATCAGTGGATGAAATTTGACATGGCCACTGGGAATGTGCTCGAGAGGCTATTCCGCTACTTCTTTGAAAAATTTGGGTTTTACCCCGTGTATGGATTTTTCGAGGAGGGGCGCTTCTCCTTTCAATTTCCCTTCATGGCAAACATTCAGTTTGAGATTCCAAAAGAAGAATTTGAAGCCAATCGCCGCTTCCTCGCTCGGCTCGGCGTCCAGGCCTATCCGAAAGCGATGATAAAAATGGGGATGAACCACGGACAACAGTACCCCTGCGCTCCCGGAAGTTTTCAAAATTCTATGTTTACTTTCGGCGCTGTCTGCGAGGAAGGCGGGACTCTCATGCGTTTTGGCCCTCGTTGGAAAGCGGAGGCCATAGATGAGATCCTCGATGAGGCTTATGCTCTCACAGATGAGGTCTACATCACAGAATACGGCTCCGACGCAAGAGTCTTCCAATGGAATCGCAAAGGCTTTGAACTCAATGAGGCTGCCCAAGCAGAGAATCTGCGACAACTGACAGAACGGATCAAAAACTATGTCCTAACACGCGGGCGAACCCTCAAGGGAATCTTTGCGTGGAGCGACCTGACACAGCAAATGGAATGGGAAAATGGGCAGGAGTGTCAGCTTGCACTGATCCACCCTGTTCGGAACGCGCTCAGACAGCTGGTTGACTGGATTCCGATCCCCGGATCTCGGTATCTCGCGTGGGTTTACGGTGGGGAAGCAGCACCAGCGAATCAGGAAATCGCCTGATTGCAACACTACAGGATCATTTTCGTGACGCCACGAAAATGATCCTGATATTGCCAAAAAGGGCCCCCCCCCTCTATACTGGGAGTCCCTATACTGGACTTTGGCCATTTATTGGCGCTGAGCGCCTCTGGATATTTGACCTGCAGTAGAGGGAATTTTGTGCAGGTGGGTTTTTCCACCCACCTAAATAAAATTCACTCGCTGTGGGGCAAATATCCCAGGCGATCGGTGGCGAGAAATGGATAAAGGCCAGCTATGATTCAAAAAACACTTTTGTCTGTTCGCGACCTCAAAAAGACCTATCCAGGTAAGCCCCCGTTTACGGCGGTCAAAGGGATCTCTTTTGATCTGGGGGAGGGGGAAATCCTCGGTCTCCTGGGCCCGAATGGGGCTGGAAAGACGACGACGATTCAGATGCTGATTGGCACCCTGAGTTACACGTCGGGGTCTATCCACTATTTTGGGAAGGAGCTCGAGCAGCACCGCTCTGAGATTTTGGAGCATGTCGTATTTGCGAGCACCTACGTAAGCCTTCCGTGGCGGCTGACAGTGGCCCAGAACCTGCACGTATTTGGACGGCTCTATGGGCTGAGCGGCACGCAGATCGAAGAGAGGATGGGTCCCTTGCTCGAGCGCTTTGGGGTCGCGGCAAAGAAAAACCAGACCGTGGCATCTCTCTCTGCGGGGCAGATTACCCGTTTGATGTTGGTGAAAGCTTTTCTCTCGGACCCTAAAATCGTGCTGCTCGATGAGCCTACTGCCTCCTTGGACCCCGATATTGCTAAGGATGTGTGTGAGTTTTTGCTGGAAGAGCGGAAAAAACGGGGGCTCTCGATTCTCTTTACCTCCCATAAAATGGATGAAGCGTCGCTGCTGTGCGATCGGGTGATTTTTGTGCAGCGGGGCGAGATCATCGCGAACGATGTGCCGAGCAACCTGGCCAAGAGCTTGGGTCTTTGCAAGTTGGAGCTCCACATCAGCGATGGACTGAAGCGGGCGATCGCGACGGCTCAAGAGAAAAAATTGGGGTACGTGGTCGAGCACCGGGCGATCGAATTTACCTTGGAGGAGACCATGATCGCAGAATTTTTAAGCTTATTGGCTCACCAGGGAGTCTCCTACTCACAAATTCGGATTAAGCAGCCGTCCTTAGAAGACTATTTTCTTAAAGTGGTGGGCAAAAAATGAGCTGGCGAAGAATCAGTGGCGTGTTTTTGCGCTATTTTTACATTGCGACGGGGATCAGTCAGTTGGCCGACCTTTTTTACTGGCCGCTGATCGACATTTTCTTATGGGGGTTGACCACGACCTGGATCCAGCAGCATGAATCGGCTTCCAATGTGGCGCTCGTTCTGATGACGGGATTGATTTTCTGGCAGATCGCCTGGCGGGGCAACTATGAGATCTCGGTCAACCTTCTCCAAGAGTTCTGGAACCGGAACCTCGTGAACCTTTTTGCCACTCCGCTCACGGTGGTCGAGTGGGCGATCGGGGTCGTGTTGCT
>CAIVVG010000165.1 GCA_903909295.1 uncultured Chlamydiae bacterium | reverse complement strand
TGTGAAAGAAGTCACTCAGAAAAATCAACGGTCTTCAGGTCCAATGTGCGTCCTATTCATCGATGAAATTCAACAATTGATCGATCTCGATCCGAATGCATTTGATGACCTGAAGGATCTGCTCGCTCGCCAAGGAGCGATCATTGTGGGAGCCACAACCGATCTAGGGTTGCTCAAGACCTGGTTGGCGAGAGAGGAGGGTGAGCGCGGAATGGATCGGCGGGTTGAACTGATCTCTATTCCCCCGATGGATGCCGAGAAAATGGCTAAAGCTCTTCAGGAAAATCGGGCGTCATTGCAAGATAAGTACCGGGTCTCCTTTGATCCGCATGCGTTGGAAGATCTTGTGACATTGGCCAGTCAAGAGAAAGGGAACTTTCCCGCCAAGGCCATGCGTCGCGTAGAGCAAGTAGCCATTCACGCCCTCAATCAACGAGCAGGTGCTGTTACCCAGTCTACCGTTCTCTCTTATTTTCAAACAGTCACCAACAAATCTCAGGAAGCTCTACAACACCAACTAACGGTTGTGAAAAACAGAAGGTATTTTAAAGCCCAATTTTCGCATCGCTATTTTCCCCTTGCCTCTCAACTATCCACTCCTGTTTCCAACCTAGGAAAGTCAGTGGGGGTACGCTTCGAGCGATTTGAGGCGCTGCAAGGAAATTCGTGGATCGTAGAGACTCCTGCAGAGGGGATGCTGCGCGAGGGGCTTCAGTGGATTGCGAACAGCAGCCAAAGGAAGATTCACATTTGTTCGGTAACGCAACTCTTAAAAATGATGACAGATGACGGTCAGGAAAGATTGGCCCTATTGAAGAGTTTTCTCGGGACTGTTAAGACCGATCGTACAAAAACGCTCTGTATTGAAGCCAATGAAGAGTTATTGGAGGAGTTGTTTGGGAGCGGAGTTTCCCGTAGATACCTCCCTGCGGCAGAAGGGGCCCCTCTTTCTCAATTGGTTCAAGCCGGAAGGCGAGCGATCGGGCAGGTCGCGGGGCCCGCAGTCGCAGAGCAGATTGACGGGATCTTCGATCCTTCTCCTGCGCCAAGAGTTCCTCAACACAAAAAGGCCGCGGGAACAAGTTCTCCGGTGATTGCTGAATTGGTGAGCTACATCAAAGAGGGGAACCCCTGTATTTTAATCGCCTCTTCTCAGCAAGCAGCCCGAGTGGCGGCGGCCGAACAATTGGGGCAAGCCGTTCTCCGCTTGCCAGAATTGGCTCACCAACAAATAGTCGATTGGCTGTCTAGTAAATATCCAAATCGCCAGGCAGAATGTGGCCCACTGGTTCGGGCAATTTGCTCCTTGAAAAGGAGAAAGACTCAATGGTTTGTCAGTATAGCTGATTTTTGTGATCGAGTCCTCCAAAACAGAAATTCGCTCATCGATGCAATCTGCTCGGAAGCCCCCGCATTTTTAGACGAAAGGGAAGTCGGACTAGCCCTTCAAGCCCCTTTAGAGATGGTTCGCCCCTCCATGGGGAAACTGCCCCCATTGGCCCAGATGATCCCTCTACTTAGCTCGATGATTCAGAGCGATTCTAACGGTGGAAGAATCATCTCTATTGAGGGGGCTTCACCGGCCTGGCAAGAGTTCCTGCGAGATATCTTGGTGAGTGAACATGGGTTTGTTGCTCCCAACCTCTCCCAGCTTTCTCAATATTCTCCAGAATGGCAAGAGTTATATGTCCAAGAGGAGGTTCAACGACTCCAAGAGAGAGTCCCTCCTCGAATCATTGTTCGGGAACTCGATTTGAAAATAGGGGCCCTCGAAACACAACTGCTCAAGCTAGTCAGAGAGCAAAATGCTCAGGTTATTTGTTTAAAAGGGGCTCCCCTTGGTAGCCCAAATGCGGTGGGAAGTGCTTTGGAGGCAGGCGCTCATTGGTTACAACAACAGACGGGTGTTTCGGTTCCCGTCACTGCTCCTATTGCGCCCCGCTTGTGGGAGGGTGCCCCCCAAGTCTCATTGACTTTACAGCCGATGAACTCAAGTCAGTTTGGTTTTTGGATTCGGTCCCGGCTCCCCACCGACTGGTCGGAAAGAGTCAAGGGGAGTTTTACAAAACTCTATCAACAGCTTTATGAGTCTCAGGCACTCAATCTAGAACAGATTGCACACCAGATCGGGGAGGAGCCTCCAACCGGGGACAATTTTGTTCCCTATTTCACTGCAAAACTACAACCTTTGACTCAGATGACGGAACGTCAGGTTGCCTATCTTCTCGACCCCACCACAACCCCCCTTTATTATCGGGTCTATCGGAACATGGAGACAGCCTACTCTTTATTCGTTCAAGGAGCGCTCTATCCATTAGGGTGGATGAAAGGGTATATACTCCAAGCGATTGGCTGGAGCTCGGGGAATTTCATTGTGAGCCGCATCGCCCGACTTTTATTTGGATAGATCTACCCTAGAAGTCCGCTGACGTATTCTTCCGGGTTGAAGGGGGCGAGGTCTTGCGCTCCTTCTCCCACACCGATCCATCGGATGGGGATTTGGAGCTCTCTTTGGATGGCCACGGCGATGCCCCCTTTGGCTGAACCGTCGAGTTTGCTGAGGACGATCCCTGTGATGGGGGTAAAGGAGTGGAAGGTCTTTGCCTGGTCGATGGCGTTTTGGCCGACGGTTGCGTCAAGGACGAGCAAGGTTTCGTGGGGCGCATCAGAGATCTGTTTTTGACAGACCCTGCGCACCTTGGCCAGTTCTTGCATGAGATCTGTTTTAGTTTGGAGTCTGCCTGCTGTGTCGATGAGCACCACGTCGATTTTGCGCGCTAGGGCAGCGGCCAGGGCATCAAAGGCCACTCCTGAGGGATCGGCTTGGGGGCTTGATTTTACGAGGTCGACGCCGCATCGTTTGGCCCACGTTTCGAGCTGTTCGACAGCGGCTGCCCGAAAGGTATCGCCCGCGGCTACGAGAACTTTTTTTCCTTGCGCTTGGTAAAATGCCGCGAGCTTGGCCAAAGTGGTCGTCTTCCCGCTCCCATTGACTCCGACGAGGAGAATCACGTGGGGATGGGCAAACGGGACCGGGGCGGGGGAGCGGACCATTTTGAGGAGTTCTTGTTTAACAAAGGCGAGGAGATCCTCTGGTTTAGCATCGGGCCGTTTGCGCACAAAGGAGCGGACTTTATCTACGAGGTCAGCTGCCGTGGAAGCGCCGAGGTCGGCTTCGTAGAAGAGCTGCTCGAGCTTTTCGAACGCCGTCTCGTCATACCCTTTAGAGAAAAGGTCCCGGATCTTTTGAGACAAGTAGGACTTGATTTTACGAAAAAAGGAAAACATTGGTCGTGATTGTACCAGAAAGGGCGTTTAAAGTTTAGAGCGCACTCGGGGGGAGATGACTTCAAGCACCCGCTCTCTCCAGGGATGGGGGTCGGGGAGGCTTGTGCGGGGTTGCTCTTTTCTCTGTTTCCAAAGGGCGTCCCAACGGGGGGATTCCCAAGGACTTGGGACGGGCTTGAGTTCCAGGACCCAAGCATCCGCTTCTGGTTGGATTTCTACTCGAACAAACTGAAAAGTTCTTCGGGCCACTTCTCGGAATTTTTCGGGAAGGGCTTCGTCTGTACAGAGTTTGTACGCTCTCCTCAACTCTTTATGGGTGAAGAGGCTATTGGCCCGTTCCAGTGAGGGTTTAGCAGAGTAGAGGGTTCCGTCTTTTCCAATACAGGAGATGTCTCGGTAACAGGCCACTTGGGCTTGTTTAGAGGTTACGGCTTCTGGATCAAAATGGGTGGGTGAAGGAATGTACTCTACCGCGATGGAGTTGCCTCCTAAGTCTCTCCAAAGGGGAACGGCATTTGTATCGATACAAAAAAGGACTTTGATGGGGGGGTGGCCGTTATCTAAGTAATTCTCGCAGACGATATTGGTCAGCTCTGTTTTAAAAATTTGGTTTTGAGACGCATGAATATGCCAAGGGGCAACTGCCGCAGCTTTAACGAGGCCGCACTCTGCTGCGTGCATGGACAAAAAATCTTGCACACCCTGGTAGTTGCAGTGGGCGTAGCCAAATACGGTCGCTCGGTCGCTCCCCGCGCAAGCAGCTCTCACAGAATCAGTATTTAATTTAATTGCCATCCGCAATCTATTTTATCACAAATTCTGTTTTTGCATAACTAAACAACAAACTTTGTTTTACTAAAATTTTTATTGATGAAAAATGGGGGTTCGGCAATAAGGGGCTTGTACCGGGAGTGATTCAGGAATTGGGGTCTGCCAAGGAGGCGCCCTGATTTTGGGTCAGGCGAAGCCGGCGCTTAAAGAAGCCCAACCCAAGGGGTTGGGCGATGCAAGCGGATCCCAAAAGCAGTGGCTGCCTGACGCCGGCAGACCCCGATTATTGAATTACGAGCGGTACTATGAACACTCATGAATACCAAGCGAAAGAAGTGCTGCAGCGCTACGGAGTGCCGATCCCCCCATTTGGGGTGGCCTCGAGCGTAGAAGAGGCGCGCCAGGTGGCGCAAAGGCTCCATCTGGCGGAGGCCGTTTTAAAGATCCAGGTGCATGCGGGGGGACGGGGGAAAGCGGGGGGAGTGAAGTTTGCAAAATCTCCCGCGGAAATCGTCTCTCTTGCCAAGGCGCTGATCGGGATGAAGATGGTGAATCAGCAGACAGGTCCTGAGGGGATCATCGCTCACAAAATCCTCCTCTCTTCCCCTGTATCGATCGCCAAGGAATATTACATCGGCGCGCTCATCGACCGGGCGAATGCGGCGCCACTCCTCATCGCCTCTCCGGAAGGGGGGATGGATATTGAAGAGGTGGCGCTCAAGATGCCTGAAAAGATCCTCAAGCTTCCGTTTGCCTTTGATGGAAAACTCCGCTCGTATCAGTTGCTGCGCTTGACCCGCTTCATGGGTTGGAGTGGCGATGTGGCCAAACAGGGAGCGAAGCTTACGCAAGCGTTGGCGCGGGCTTTTATTGAGACGGATGCCTCCCTTCTAGAGATCAATCCGCTTGTGCTCACGCCTGAGGGGCAGTTGCTGGCCATTGATGCAAAACTCTCGGTGGATGACAACGCCCTCTTTCGACAGTCGGAGCTCGCTAAAGATTACGATCCCTCGCAAGTATCTCCTCAGGAAGCCGCGGCCAAAAAGTACGATCTCGCGTATATCGCGATGGAAGGAGATATCGGCTGTATGGTGAATGGTGCGGGACTTGCGATGGCGACGATGGATATCATCCAACTGCACGGCGGCTCGCCGGCCAACTTCCTCGATGTAGGTGGGTCTGCGACGAAAGAAAGGGTCTCCGAAGGGTTTCGGATCATTCTCTCCGATCCAAAAGTCAAAGCGATCCTCGTCAATATCTTTGGCGGCATTATGAGTTGCAAGACGATTGCCGAAGGGGTGATCGCTGCCGCAAAGGAGCTCCAAGTAAAAGTACCCATCGTCGTTCGGATGGAGGGGAGCCATGTCGATGAGGGCAAGAGGCTCTTTAAAGAAAGCGGTCTAAAAATCATGACTGCAGAAAACTTAAGCCAAGCCGCAAAGCAGGTAGTTCATGGGCATCTTAGTCACTAAAAAAACAAAACTGATCGTGCAGGGAATCACAGGCCAAGCGGGGCGTCTCCACGCGGAGCAGTGCCAGGCTTATGGGACTCACCTTGTAGGAGGGGTTACTCCAGGTAAAGGGGGGCAAGAAGTATTGGGAGTCCCTGTTTATGAAACGGTCTGGGAAGCAAAACAGGCGCTCCACCCGGATGCGACGATGATTTTTGTTCCGGCTCCTTTTGCAGCAGATGCGATCTTGGAGGCCGAAGACGCGAAAATCCCCCTGATCGTCTGCATCACGGAGGGGATTCCCGTCCGCGATATGCTGGAGGTCAAGCGGGTCATGAGTGCATCAAAAACTTCTCGCTTGATTGGCCCCAACTGTCCTGGCATCATCACTCCAG
>CAIVVG010000164.1 GCA_903909295.1 uncultured Chlamydiae bacterium | reverse complement strand
CGACTTCGAGCTTGCCGACCGTGCCGAGCACTCCGCAATTTTCAGCGGCAAGGACGAGTTCCGCCGCACCAGCGAGAGCATCGTGGCGCAAGTTCATCGGCACTGTTCCAGCGTGGCCGGCGACGCCGTGTAATTCCACACGCAAGCGGCTTTGCCCAGCGATGGCGGTGACGACACCAACGGGCAAGTTGTGTTTCTCCAGCACCGGGCCTTGCTCGATGTGGACTTCGGTCGCATCTTTTGCTAAGAGAACTTGCACATTGCGCGGGGCCATGGGCTCAGCAATGCGCTGGAAGGTAGAGGGTTGCTCAGCAGAGAGTTGGAAATTCAGGGCGCTGCATAGAAGGGCAGCTGCGAGGATCGGTTTCATGGTTTTGGCTCCAATGGTTTTTTCGGTTTTCGACCGAGATGTTCGTATGCGATGGTAGTGACTTCTCTTCCGCGCGGTGTGCGCCGTATCATCCCTTGCAAGATGAGAAACGGCTCATAAACTTCTTCAACCGTGTGGGGCTCTTCGCCGATAGCCGCTGCCAAAGTATTGAGGCCAACTGGGCCTCCCTCATGATGATCTATGATAACGGTTAGGATTTTTTTGTCCATCTCATCGAGGCCTCGTTCGTCAATAGCGAGCATTTCGAGCGCCTTTTTAGCAATGAGTTGGTCCACTTTTTTATGTTTGTTCATTTGTGCAAAATCGCGTACCCAGCGGAGCAAATTATTCGCAATGCGGGGCGTTCCTCGAGCGCGGGTCGCCACTTCTAGGCTGGCCGCTGCATCCAAATCCATTTGCAAAATCGAGCTGGAGCGCTGCAGAATCTTTTGCAGTGTGATCGGTTCGTAATAGTCGAGGCGCAGTGCAATCGCAAAGCGGGAGCGCATCGGGGCGCTGAGGAGTCCGGAGCGGGTCGTCGCTCCGATCAGTGTGAAGGGGTTCAGTTTCACTTGCACCGATCTCGCATTGGGTCCTGTATCGATCATGAGGTCGAGGGCAAAATCTTCCATTGCGGCATACAAGTACTCTTCCGCTGTTTTGGAGAGGCGGTGGATTTCGTCTATGAAGAGGACGTCGCCGAGCTTGAGGTTGGTGAGGAGGCCGGCCAAATCACCGGGTTTTTCGATCGCAGGACCTGAGGTGACGGTGAGTTGGGTGCCCATCGCTTTGGCGATGATGTGGGCGAGGGTCGTTTTTCCGAGTCCTGGAGGGCCAGAAAAGAGGCAGTGGCCGAGCGCCTCGTTGCGGTTTTTAGCGGCGCCGATGATGATTTCCAGACGGGCGCGCACCGCCTCTTGCCCGACAAATTCGGAGAGGGACTGGGGTCGGAGCGGTGTCTCGAACGGAGCATCCGGTTGGACCCAAGAAGATTCAATAAATGGCTCACCCATATACTAAAGAATCTACATGTTTGAAAGATAAATTGCTAGTGCAAAAGTTGGATGTGGATTTTAATGACGGGTAATTGTAGAATGGCGGCGAAAAATGGGGGATTTTGTAATGAATGGTGTACAGCCTAGTTCTCGCGGTTTTCCGCTGAATACAGACGAAGATTACTTCACGGATGCGCAAAAGGCCCTTAAATTCTTGTTATTCGAGAGAGAGCTTTCCTTTAGCGACGTCTCAAGGAGTGTACTTAGTGCCATTTTGTGGTTTAAAGACCGGGCCATTTTGGATGAAGCTTTGATTGTGTTTCAGAATGTGTTGGATGGGATTATACAAACCGAACAGCTCGACGAAATAATGATTGGCAACCTTTTGGCTCTTCTCCCTTTTTTCGAACCTGACTTCAAGAATATTTCGATTCCCCAAAAAGTGGATGGCGTGTGGAGGAAGGTGAGTTATTTTATTGAGCCCATCAACCTGACTCCTGAATCATTTGGTTCCCCTTTTCAGGCTTACGGACTCACTTCCGCCTTCCCCAATGTACCCCCGATCCTCCTCTTTCGGGGGACGAGTCACCCTACTTGTAGTGGGGCGCTCTGGAGCTACTGGGCTGATTTTGTCCCGTTTGGCACCCCAGGAGAGTTACTCTACCGTCGGTATGTCCGGGAAAAGGTGGCCTTGTGGCTTAAGTCAAACCCCGGAGCCCGCGTTTATGGGCAGAGCCTCGGTGGCAGTTTGGCCCTGATGACCGCCTGTGAGCATCCGGGCGCCATTTCCGAGGTGCACGCCTACGGAGCGCCCACCCCTTTTGCCCGCTTTCTTAAGACCTACGACGGAGGGAAAGACAAGGTCTCCCTCTATCACAATGAAAATGACCCCATTCCTCTTTTGGGAGGGGATTGGCACTCCGACTGGTCCATTTACACCCTCAAAGGGGGATCTCGGCAAAGTCCAGTAGCTGCCCACGCACGGGTTTTGTCCGCTAGAAAGGGAGTGACTATCGAACAGACCTCAGAGCGCCCCCTGCTTGCCAAAATTCAGCGCATTGCGCTGAATTTTTTGTACCAATTGGTGTCGATTCCTCTCTTTTTCGGATTGACTATCTTGCTCTTAGGAAAATTCTGTTATATCTCCGCAAAAAATATGGTCGGAAAACCACCGACACGATAATCTAAACTCATACTGGGGTTTATGGTTCGGCAGTCGTACGTGTGGGTCTTTGTTTTCTGTTTGATCACTGGCTTTGCCTATTCCCAGTCCATGAAGGGGAAGAAGGCGGCCATCCGGGAGCTATCGTTTCGGCTCGAAGAGATGGAGAAGGAAAAGTGCCTCGCTCTCCAAGATAAAGAAGAACTCCATTTGCGCATCGCCTCTCAAGATGACCCTGCCTGGATCGAGATGGTCCTCATGCACGGCTTAGGAGTCGTCCCTGAGGGGTGGCTAAAAGTCCACTTCCAGAAATGATTGCCTTTCTCGTCTTTCTTCTCATTTTCCTCATCCTTTTATCGGGATTTCTCTCCGCCTCAGAGACTTCGCTTTTTTCGCTCTCTCCTCTGACCGTAAAATCGTACAAACAGCGCTCCGATGCCCGTCTTCAGCTGAT
>CAIVVG010000163.1 GCA_903909295.1 uncultured Chlamydiae bacterium | reverse complement strand
TCCTTATATCAAGGATAGCATGATTCAAGTACTCCTAGGGGAGTTTCGGACAAAACTCACCCTCCTTAAAGACCTCGTTCTTCGAGACGCCGAGTTTCCCAATGCGCCCAGTAAAATCAAGGTGGCTATCGGGATGCGCCGCGCCGGGAAGACCTATTTTATATATCAGCACATCCTCCGCCTCATCCGCGAAGGGACGGACCCGGACACCATTCTGTATCTCAACTTTGAAGATGACAGGCTCCTCCCCCTAAATGAGCAAAAACTGGCTCAGTTAGTAGATGCGTTTTTCGCGCTGATTCCAAAAAATCACGACAGAAAATGTTTTTTGTTTTTCGATGAGATTCAAAATGTCCCCGGTTGGTCCACTGTGATTCGCCGTCTACACGACACGAAAAATGCCGAAATCTTCCTCACTGGCTCCTCCGCTAAACTACTCAGTAAAGAGATCTCGACGAGTTTACGAGGGCGTTCCTTGGCAACCGAGGTTTGGCCCTATAGTTTTAAGGAGTTTCTCCGAGCTAAGAAAGTGAATCTTGACACCAGCTTATACGGCCAAAAAACAAAAGATTACCTATCTCAGCTCTTCAATGAGTATCTCTCTACTGGAGGCTTTCCTGAAGTGCTCTCATTTACTCCCGACATCCAGCAACAAACTCTGCAAGAATACCTCGATATTGCCATTTACAGAGACATTGTAGAACGCCATCAGATCAAGCATCCCTCTCTCATCAAATACATGATCCTCTCGATGGTGTCTAATGTGGCTAGACCCTTTGCTATTACCAAATTCTATAAGGATTTGCAGAGCCAAGGATATTCCATCACCAAAGACATTCTCTACGAATATGCGGAGCACATTGAAGACGCCTTCCTCGCTTTTTCTATTCCCATCTACGACCGATCGATCCGAAAAGTGTACACAAATCCCAAGAAAGCATACGCGATTGACCCAGGCTTGGTTAGAGCTGTTACCCTAGATTACGAGAAAGATCTGGGGAGGTTATTTGAAAATGTCGTGTTTCTAGACTTAAGACGGCTAGGCTACGCCGTGAGCTACTACCTCACAGAGGAGCGCCACGAAGTAGATTTTCTTGCGCAAACGGGTCGCGGTCAAAAGAAACTGTTCCAGGTTGCCTGGAATATCGATGATCCCAACACCCTGCAACGAGAAAAACGGGCTCTAGAAGAGGCTAAAAAAGAACTTCAAGTCGATGGAGAGATCATCACCCTCGATTCCTATTTACAAGACGGGATCAAATTCCGCTCATAAGCCATTTCTACTGTCCTGCACAGCATTTGCAACAGACTGGTAATGAGGACCGTACTGATGAGCACCTCCTCTATAAGACCCGCTATTCACATTGCTGCAATGAGTCGTGCTGTATACGTTTATCACTCGCCAAACAGCAGCCGGGTCCGCGGCACTGGAAGAGACTTGTCATCAAGGAAAGTTCTTTGCAACAACGGTCGATCCGGAACACGATATGAAGCTTCTCGAGCCCTTTGAAATTAGGAATCACGGCCAAATCGGTAATTTCACAGCATTCAATATCAAAATGTTTTAACTTCAGCGCAGCTAACGGTTCTAACTGCTGCTCTTCGAGCCATTGGCCACTAAAGATGAAAGGACATTCCCTTACGCCAGTCGGCGGCGCAGGTGGTGGAGCTGGTCTAGAAGAGCGGGGGGCATTTTGTCCCCGAAGAGCTGGAAGTAGGTGGCCAGTTCGTCGCATTCGGCAAGCCACGCGTCTCGGTCTACTTTGAGGAGTTCCGTGAGGTCCCCTTCATAATCGAGGGTTTCGGGGATATAGCCGATGGGGGTCTTTTTAGCCGGAGCCTGATTGCCTGTCCGCTCGAACACCCACTTCAGTACGCGTGCATTGTCGCCGAATCCGGGCCACAAAAACTTCCCATCGGCCCCTTTTTGGAACCAGTTGACGCTGTAGATGCGGGGTAGGTGGTGAGAGTGGGCCCCCATTTTGAGCCAGTGGGCAAAGTAGTCTCCCATGTGGTAGCCGCAGAAAGGGAGCATGGCGAAGGGGTCGTGGCGCAACTTTCCGAGGGTCCCTTTGGCAGCGGCGGTCGTTTCGGAGGAGACGCTGGCGCCGAAGAAGACGCCGTGGGCCCAGTCAAAGGCTTCTGTGACGAGGGGAACTACAGAGCCGCGGCGTCCTCCAAATAAAATAGCTGAGATGGGAACACCACCCAGTGCTTCGGCTGCGGGGTCGTAGATGGGGCATTGGCGCGAGGAGACGGTGAAGCGGGAGTTGGGGTGAGCTGCCGGTTTTCCAGAGTTTGGATCCCAAGGGGTGCCGAGCCAGGAGGTGAGGTGCTCGGGAGGCGGGCTTAACCCCTCCCACCAAACGTCTTTGTCTTCTGTGAGGGCGACGTTGGTGAAGATGGCGTCGTGGGTGAGCGAGCGGATGGCGTTGGGGTTGGTTTTCATCGAGGTGCCGGGGGCGACGCCAAAATAGCCGGCCTCTGGATTGATGGCATAGAGTCTTCCGTCTTTCGCGAAGTGCATCCAGGCGATGTCGTCTCCGACGCACTCTACTTTCCAGCCGGGCAAGGCGGGCGTGAGCATAGCGAGATTCGTCTTCCCGCACGCGCTGGGAAAGGCGGCGGCGATATATTTCTTTTCCCCTTGGGGAGAAGTCAATCCCAAAATGAGCATGTGCTCTGCGAGCCACCCTTCATCGCGTCCCAATACGGAGGCGATGCGGAGGGCAAAGCATTTTTTCCCGAGCAGCGCGTTGCCGCCGTAGCCGCTTCCAAAAGACCAGATGGCTCGTTCTTCGGGGAAGTGGACAATGTGGCGCTGAAGAGGATTACAGGGCCAGGGAACGTCTTTTTGGCCGGGTTTGAGGGGCATCCCAACGGAATGGACTCCAGGGACAAAGTCCTTCATCGGAGGGACGATGCGGGTCATGAGGCGCATGTTCAAGACGACGTAAGGAGAATCGGTGATTTCCACGCCAAAGCGGGCAAGGGGTGAACCGAGGGGACCCATGCAGTAGGGAATGACGTACAGGGTCCTCCCCTCCATGCAGCCGGAAAAGAGCGTTTGCAACTGGGCGTGCATCTCTTTCGGATCTTTCCAGTTGTTGGTGGGGCCG
>CAIVVG010000162.1 GCA_903909295.1 uncultured Chlamydiae bacterium | reverse complement strand
GGTAGCTGGGAGTTTTTCGAAGATTTCTTGGAGGGGCTTTTTTTGCGCTTTCAGCTCAGTTTGCGTAGCCTCTTCTAAAGATTGTGGTTCTCGATCGGCGCCGAGTGCTTTTTTTGCAGCTGTCATACCTGGGGGAATGACCTCATCTAGAAAGCCGGTGACTTCTTGTTGAAGAAGTCTTTGGGCTTTGGTCGTCATATAGTTACGACATTTAAAATCCATCTCGAAAGAAAGGTGGCCGCCAGCTCGAGAAGTGAAGGTAACGCGCAGTTCGGGGTGTTTGTTTTCCTTGGTGGTGTTCTCGGGGATGAGAACGGTATGCGATTCCCCTTCAGCGAGGTTCGCGGGGAGAAGGGTACTGAGCGCTGCCGTTGTGTTTCCGGGAAGAGCTGTGAGATTTTCTTCGTTGAAAGTACCAATAGAAAGGTCTCTGGACACAAGTTTAGGAGCAAAAGAGTTGTTCGTTAGTTTGATTAGTTTGGCAACAAGATTGCTTGCGTGCTGGGGATTGGACAGGTATTGGAAAAGGTAAGAAAATCCATGGACCAACTGTCTCTGGACAATTTCTCGATCCTGACCCAACAGGGCTTGAGAGATGAAGGTCTCTTTCAAAGCATTTTTGATACCTTCTGGGGTTGTTTCTTTTTTCGCGGCAGCTAAGAGGGCGATGGTGGTTTGGAAGTGGCCGATCACGGGGGAGAGCTTTGTTGTCCCGTTCGCCCCCTCATCAGGAGCGGCGCTAACGGCGCCAGTCCCAGAGCTGAGCTGGGTGCGAAGAGCGCTGATCTGGTCTTTCGCCAGTTTTCTCAACATGGCCAAGAAAGCGGGGTTTTCTTGTGCGGATGCATAGGTAAGACAAGAGTTGATCAATTGGGGCAATAGTTTGGGCAGGATGTACTTCTTGACGGCCCAGCGATGAAACCAACTCAGCGGTTGGGTCCCTGCTGCAAGGCCAGAGAGTTGGGGCAGGTAGCTATCCATAAAGACGTTGCCCGCATCTTTGCAGAGCTTGTGAATTGCTGTATTTTTAGAAGGTACTCCGTCTGCTTTTGTAGAATAGAGCTCGATGATTGCGTTGGTGATGCACTGATCTAGTGTCTTTCCTCGAGTGTTTTCGTGTCTGTGAGCGAAATCGTGAACCGCGTCATTGATCTTTTTGAGTACTTCCTCGGATTTCACCAGGGACTCGTGGGTGAAGGAGACCAGTGTTTTATTGGCATCGGGACCCGTTAACTTATTGCGAATATCTTGGAACGGTCCCTCCAGGTAGGTTGCAACGATACTGGGGAGGAGCCAGTTACACGCATGATAGGCGGTATAGACAAAAGGTTTTTTCCATCCTAAAGAGGGGCAGCTTTCTTTCAGAACTTCCCACAGGCCTCGGTTTGGTTTGGCTGCCTCGGTTGCAAGGCTGGTTAAGGAGAGAACATCGGTGTAGCCGAGGTTAAACCAGTGATTGAGGACCCACAAAGTAGCGGTGCCGCTGAGCAGTTTGGAGAGTTTTTCCGCTTCTTCTAGGGGGACGGGCATTGGTTGCGGCAAGGGGCTGGTGGGTCTATGTTGAACAGGGGGGGTGACTTGTGCAGGGGCAGCCACAGGAATAACGGGAGGGGGAAGATACTCTTTGCTCTTATCCAGAATTCTCTGGGCGACCACATTGGTGTCCTTGAGGACCTTGAGAGTTTCGTCAGGACTGGTCACTCCCAGGGGATTGACTTGGAACCCTGCGACGTAGACGGGGGTCTTGCGAAATGCGTACGTTGCGGCTGCGGTAGCGCCGACTACGGCTGTCGCTACGGGAGCGAGCGTGGCTGCTGTGGCAGCTGCGCTCAGGGCGATGGCGCCTTTGGCGACGCGGGTTCCGAGCAGCCACTTAGCTCCAGCTCCAGTGGCTTGTACAACACGGGTGTTTATCAACCACTTAGCGCCCGATCCAATTGAAGATAAATATGACATAACCCGTCCCGTCTTTAATTACGCTTAATTTTACATGATTACGGATTTGTTTTAAATGAAATTGATTTTTTAAATCATAGTAAAATTTTAGATATAAAGAGCATCGGAGAGTGACTTATGGCACGAGGCAGATTCCTTAAGGATGCTGCCTTCCGGCCCTGACCTGGTTCAGATTGCTCATTCCACAAGGTCCCCGATGCAAACGACTATGATACCCGTCCCCCTAATTTGAGGGAAGGGCATTTAGGTTGTAGAGATAGGTCTCAGGAAAAAATTGAGAGAGGATCTTGACCGCATTCTGCCCATTTCGAGCGAGAGCGCTGGCGGAGTAGAGGCAGAGCCCTACGCCGTGCCCTTTGCCGTAGCCGTTCAAAGTGACCGTATCGTCTTTGACAGTGAGGGTAAAATCGGAGCTTTGGAGGTGCTCTTTCCCTAAGCTCTCTTGCAGAGAGGGGAAGTCGATGTCTTGTGTCTCGTGCTCATCTTTGATCCGGAGGGCATAGACTTTATTAGAGGATTGGTCGACGAAGAGCTCGAGGGTCTTGATTTGAGAAAAGCCGAGGAGGCGGGCGAGTTCTTTCTTGGTGGTCTGGTAGCACCATTTGTGCTCTGTGCGGGAGAGGGCTGCAAGGGGGGCGTCGACTCCTTTATCGGGAGCAAAGGCCTCTTTGCGGAACATCGAGTGGTAGGCGGCAGTCTTCCCTGCGCTGTTTTCTGTCCAAGAGGCGGCAAAGGGGAGGTTTTTTCCGTTTTCGGGGTGGACTAAGATGAGGTGGCGGGTTGTGTCCACTGCGTAGTCGATGGGGGATTGGCTGATGACGAGGGCAGATCCTTGATAGCCGACCTCTTTGGCATTGATGTGCCAGAAGCTATGGGGGGCTCGGGTCGCGTGGTAGTAGGCGTCTGTGCGGGTGAGGATAGCTAGAGCGGAGAGGACTTCCGATTCGAGCGGTTTGGAAAATTGGGAGGTTAAGATCGCTTTGACGTAGCTTTCGATGTCGATGTCATTGACGACATTCACTTGCCCTGCGACGCCAAATACGGCGATCGCTCCGGTGTATTGGATGCCGTTGACAAAGATGGCGGTTTCAGGGGATCTCGGCTTGATGTAGATTTGGTGGATGCCGGCGAACTCTTCGCCCCATTTGAGGCCGTTATCGAGTTCGCGGATCATGAATCTTTTAGCGAGGAGTCCCGATGTGATGCGCGAGCCGTCGTGGGGGTTGAAGATGTAGTAGGGCCCCTTCACTTCGAGGAGGACTTCGGTCGCATCTTTTGCTAAGAGAACTTGCACATTGCGCGGGGCCATGGGCTCAGCAATGCGCTGGAAGGTAGAGGGTT
>CAIVVG010000161.1 GCA_903909295.1 uncultured Chlamydiae bacterium | reverse complement strand
CCCCTTTTGCCCCGAAGAAAAAATCCGCTCTATGTCCATTCACGGAGCCAGCATCATCAAAGTAGACGCCCCCGATTATTGGGAGATGAAGCAAAAAGTTTTGAGTTTGGCAGGTTTGTTGAAACTGCGGGTTGTTTCTGGGAATGGCCCCATTCGAGTAGAGGGGTATAAGTTCTGTGCCTTCGAGTTGTATGAGCAGTTTGGCGGGAGCGTTCCCGATTTCGTCGCTGTCCCCACTTCTGCCTGCGGACATATTCGTGGGCTGTTTAAGGGATTCCGTGAATTGTTGGAAGCGGGACTTACGAAGAAGCTCCCCCGTATGATCATCGTCCAAGCGGCGCAAAACAGCCCCCTTGTTACGGCTTTTAAGCGGAGAGAAAGGAAGCCTGTCCCCTTCAAAGACATTCACACCATTGCCAGCGCCATTACGACCGGAAATCCAATGGGGGGTGATGAAATACTCCACAAGGCCTACGAGTACGATTGGCTGGCCGAAGATGTGACAGAAGAGGAAATATTGATAGGGCAACGGATTTTGGGACAGGCAGGTTTTTTTGTTGAGCCGTCAGCCGCCACCTCTCTCCTAGCGGTCAAAAAGTTATGTAAAAGCGGGAAGATTGAGAAGCATGCATCGGTTGTGCTGATGCTCACAGGATCGGGATTGAAGGACGCCGCAGTTTTTCAGCACCACCCGGTCAAGTTCCTCCATTCAAGTGTTGCTACAATTGAAAAAGACCTTCGAAATATTTTGGCTTAAGGGCGCTAGCAAAGGTTTATTTCTTGATTATAACCGTTAGGGAAATTGCTCCCAAGGCGCTGCCTAGTCCAAAGTATTTTCTAATCCTAGTGTGTCTTTAGGATCCAGCGTAAGACGGGGTTTAGCAGTTTTTAGGCGCTTTTCCACTTTCTTGATGTGCTCAGCAGGAGGAATATTCTCGGGAAGCCTCCCTCCGAACTCTTCAATTTTTTGATCGCATTTTTGAACTTCCGCCACTCCGTGTATCCCAAGCAGGGCTGAAGGTCGCGAGCACTCCAGTATTCAACTCCCTGAGAGTTGCGTTGTTTTAGCGTTTCAAAGGGCAAGGCAGCAGGTGTAAGTATCACATCATCGGGTTTATCCATAGGCTCCTAGCGTTTTCTCAAGTGGTATGGAAAAATTTTAAGCGCATCATTGAGTTTTTTCCAATCGAAAAAAATCGGTTAGTCAAAGAAAAATCTGGTAACTCGTATCGAAGAATTTGGCCAAACGTTGCGCCACCTCTTTTTCGATCGAACGTTTCCCGTTTTCAATTTCACTGATAGGGTGTCGGCGCATCTCAACAGCTTTTGCAAGCTCAGCTTGGGTGATCTTTTTTTATAGCGGCACCCCCGCAGCATTACCCTAGCCTCAGAAAATCGACGAACTTCTTTTTTCGCAACTTCACGCCAAGCGGTCGCAGTAGTCATTACCAATTTTTGTAAAAACGGATATATGTCAGTGGCCTCTATCCTATCAAGGCCCCGTTGAACATCGGAGTTTGATTTGGTATCCTAGAGTCCATGCACTGCTCCGACCATCAACTACTCGCACTGAATAGAGCGGGATTCATCCCCGGTCCAGGCGAATCTGAGGAACAGTTCCTGGAACGGGCGCAAGCCCGCCTTGGGGATGCCGTCCCCTCAGAGTGGGTCTCTTTGCATCTACAAGAGCTCTTTGATTTTCGTCCCGACTCCCTTCCCGTTTTCTACTCCAACGTCTCTTTGACTCCGTGGCAGGGAGCTGCTGTCTGGATTGAGGGGCGGAGAGTAGCGAAGGTGCAGCTCAGAGAAAATCTCAAGACTGGCTCTTACTTGGGACTCTACAACCGGGATGAAATTTGGGCTCACGAGGCCGTCCACGCCGCTCGATGTGCCTTTGAGGAGAGTGCCTACGAAGAGTTTTTCGCTTACATGACCTCGCAGAAGAAGTGGAGGAGGGTGCTGGGCCCCATCGTCCGAAGGCCTTGGGAAGTATGGCCCATGTTAGTAAGCGCTCTTTTAGGGGCGTGGGTGCCCGAGTTTTACTGGGTGACCACCCTCTGGATGGGGGCGGGGTTTTTCAGGTTGATTCGACAACACAGACAGTTGCATCGAGCGGCTCTAGCATTAGGACGGGGTCCCAAGGAGGCGCGGGCCATCTTGCTCAGACTGACCGATGAGGAAATCCGGCACTTGGCTAGGACTAAAATAGGCTCAAAAGAACCGAAAAATCGATCAAATTTTTTTTACAGAACACCCTCTAAGCCTCTCAAGCCCCAAGGGGACCTTAGGAGAAGGCTTCTCCATCTGGCTTACGGTTTTTCCGTCGAGTAGCGGAGCCTATTTTACTCTGAGATCGGTATTTGGCCACCGTCCTGCGCATGGTGGGATGCCCTTGTTCCGTCAATTTCACCGCCAGTTCAGCATCCGTCCAGGGGCGACATTTGTTTTCTTGAGCGACGAGCCGCTCCAACAGTTCCTTGGTAGGATCGGAAGAGATCAGGGCCTTGAGAGGTAAAAACCCCCGAGGAGTTTCGATGAATTTCCCTGAAATGGCGCGGGACAAAGTGGATTCATGCACCCCCAGCTCTTCAGCCAGCTCTCTTGCGCTCAGAAGGGTGAGCGGAGCTCTGTGTTCAAAATAGGCCGCCTGTTTTTTCACGATGAGCCGCCCCACCTCGCAGAGTAATTTTCTTCTACGGCCCAAAGAGCGGATCAACCACTTGGCAGAGGTGGCGTAGGTTTGCAGAGACCGTTTTTCCTCCACGCTCCTCGTCGGAACCGTCAGGTAATCGGAGCGGAAATGGAAACGGGGCAGGACATCCTCAATCGGTTGGATGGACCACTTGCCATCGATCTGCACCATAGATAAGTCGGCATAAGCCAACGGGACATGTTCTGTTGAGAAGCTCGTTGAAGGGCGCATGCTCAAACGCGCAAGCTTGGCAATTGCGAGAGATAAGTCGGGAATCTGCAGATTTTTCCTTAAAAGGTGGTAACGGCCGTGAAGCAAGTCATCAAACCCATCGCGCACAAGGGCAAAAGAGGGGGAATCCCCCAGCCCCTGCGCTTTCAGTTGCAATAGCAGCGATTCCTGGAGAGAGCGCGCACCAATGCCAGGTGGTTGAAAGGTTTGGATCGTTGAGAGGACCGACTCGACCCGCGTCGGAGAAACCCGGTAGAAAACGGCGATCTCATCGACAGAGCCAATAAAAAATCCCCGATCATCCAAAGAATCGAGAATTTTAGCCGCAATCGAACGGTCGAGCTCCGAGGAAATCGTCTCTCTGATCTGCTCGGAGAGACTCTCTCTCAGCGTTATAGAGGCCGCCACTTCTGCAGTGGGGGCTTGCCGAGGAGGGGTTCTTTCAAGAGCGTCCATCTCAAGGAGCGGATTTTTCTCAATTTCTTCGCGAAGCCAGGCAGCCAGCTCGAGTTGGGGCATTTGCAAAATAGACAATGCCTGGCTTAAGGCCAAGGTCATATTGAGCCGTCTTTCCTGAGCGATGCGAAGGTCCACAAAAAAATCTCCCTTTAAATGGGCCATAACATAGCGAGAATAATCCCAACAACGTTAAGATAGATCCATCGCAAGGAGAAAAAATGGGACAACGAGCAGGTGTCTTTTGCCACAATGGGTTAGGAGATGGAATTAACTGTCTTACGCTATCGAACAATCTCCATCTGAACGGTTGGAAGGTCGATACTTACCAAAATACCATCCCTTCGATGCAAAACTGGTTCCCCCATCTTCCTGTGCAGTCTTATCCGGCATTGGAGGAGCTTCCGCGGATTTTAGCGGCCTATGAGTGGTTCTTTGTCGTCCAGAATGATACAGACCCCTTTGTCACCACACTGATCCAGGAAGGGAAAAGGAGATTCCCCGAACGGATGAAAGTCATTTATCTCTACCCGTCCAAGAACATCGTCAACGAACCCTATTACTCCGATTGCCTAGTCAACCCCAGCCTGCCGGTGTCTGAGAACCTGCGGTTGCTCTGCGAGCAAGTGCTCCACCTCCCCAAAACGACCAAGAGCAACGGGTTCATCCCTCCCCCCGGACTCCTTCCCCGCAAATTTCTTGAGCGGGTCGTCATCCACCCCACAGCAGCCCGCTCAACGCGCAGCTGGACCAAGGAAAAATTCATCAAACTAGCCCGACGCCTCCAAGCAGAGGGGTACAATCCCGTCTTCATCCCCGGATCTAAAGAGGTCGCTGAATGGAAAGATACCGGGATCGAAGTACAAGATTTTGAGAATTTGGATCTTTTGGCTCGCTATCTATGTGAGTCTGGCTATTTAGTGGGCAATGATTCTGGGCCCGGGCATCTCGCCTCTGCCCTAGGAGTCCCCACCCTTACGCTCAGCCGCAGAAAAACTCTCGCCGATCTATGGGCGCCGAGTTTCCAAAGGGGGATCGTCGTGACCCCCTACTCTTGGATCCCCAACATCCGAGGGCTCCGATTCCGAGACAAGTACTGGAAGCAGTGCATCTCCGTGGGGCGCGTAGAGCGCGCCTTTAAACAACTCGTCCGCGGCGGCATGTAAGAGGGTGTCTACGAAGAGAGGTTCAGTCGATTTTTCGGTTCTTTTGCGCCGATTTTCGTTTCATCGGGTGGGGGGTTATATCGCATCGGTATATTACCCCCCACCCGATGAAATGAAAATCGGCCAAAATAATCCAAAAACTCGACGAACCCTCACTTCGTAGACACCCTCTAAAGCCGCTTTACATGCTCGGTTGCTGTTGAGGCAGCCTCTGAGCCTGTTGCTGGAGCATCTCAATTTGTTCATGAAGATCTTTAGGATACTGTTGTCTACGTGAATAGAGTCGCTCAATAAGTCCCCTCAGACGCACAATCTTTCCCGTATCGTGAAGGGGAATTTCTCGATACTGCTGAAGCGATAATGCGATCCACTGAACATATTGGTGATCTTTTAAGTGGGCTGACTCTTGGCTATTTCCAGTCACCGAACCCAGGCAGAGCCCTAAGTCAGCAAACGCCTGTAAAACCAGCAAGGAAACAGCGAACATAGATCCAAAAGGGAGTACTTCTCTTCCTAAAAATCCCAGAAAACTACCGCCAGAAAACATGTGGTCAAATACCGCAGCCGCGACGCAGCAAACAACTGATACAACTGTCCCATATAAGACGGACCCAGCACAGTAGCATGGTTAGAAACAGTCACAGGTCTTGATTTATCACATGATCGAGATGAAGCAGGTATTCCTGTCAAGTGGCTAGGCTCAACAGGCAAAAAGCCGGATTCCGGTG
>CAIVVG010000160.1 GCA_903909295.1 uncultured Chlamydiae bacterium | reverse complement strand
GAAGAAAAGAAGAAAAAAGAGGCTTTCCAACATCTGTGGCTCGTGGGTAAAGGGACTCCTCGCAATAAGCTCCTCAAGCGAGTGAAGGAAAATCCCGATCTCCGCGCAGAGGTAGATAAGTGGGAGACTTTTTACTTTGGCGAACAGAACAAAGAGGAAAAATTTGCCGCGTTGGCTGAGCTCTACATGGTTGTCGACGAGAGAAACAACGAGTATGAGCTGACCGATAAGGGGATCAAGGCTTGGGGCGAATTCAAAGAGGGGTCCAATGCAGACGATTTCGTCATGTTTGACCTCGGGTATGAATATGCGCTGATCGACCAAAATAGTTCCCTGTCAGATCCGGAAAAGCTCCAAGCGAAAATCGCGCTGCGCGAAAAAGACTCTCTCCGCAAAGAGAGAGCTCACAACTTGCGCCAAATGCTCCGCGCTCACCTGCTCATGGAAAAAGACATCGATTACATCGTGCAAGATCACAAGATCGTGATCATCGATGAGAACACGGGCCGTCCTCAACCTGGGCGCCGCTTTTCCGATGGACTCCATCAGGCAATTGAAGCCAAGGAAGATGTCGATATCCAGGGAGAGACGCAGACTTACGCCACGATCACGCTCCAAAACTACTTCCGCCTCTACAACCGCCTCTCCGGCATGACGGGCACCGCGATGACCGAGGCCAATGAGTTCAAAGAGATTTACAAACTCGAAGTCCTAGAAATCCCCACCCACCGCTCCTGTAAGCGAAAAGATGAAGATGACAAGATCTTCATGACCGAGCGAGAAAAATACAACGCGATCCTTGAGGAGATCAAAAAAACTCACGAGCAGGGGCGTCCGATCCTGATCGGCACCGAGTCTGTCGAGGTCTCTGAAAAGCTCTCTCGCATCTTGAAACAAAATAGATTAGAACACACCATCCTCAATGCGAAAAACCACGCCAAAGAAGCTGAGATCATCGCAGACGCAGGGAAAAAAGGGGCCATCACGCTGGCTACGAACATGGCTGGCCGTGGGACCGACATCAAGCTCAAAGAAGGTGTCGCTGCCGTCGGAGGTCTCCACGTCATTGGCACGACCCGCCACCAATCCCGCCGGATCGACCGGCAGCTCCGCGGTAGGTCGGGCCGCCTCGGAGACCCAGGTTCTTCGCAATTTTTCGTCTCGTTTGAAGATGCCCTGATGCGCCTTTTCGCCTCTCCCCGCATGACCGGTCTTCTCCAGCGGTTCCGTCCCAAAGAAGGAGAGCCGATCTCTGCGAAGATTCTCAACAAGTCCATTGAGACTGCCCAAAAACGGGTCGAACAACGCAATTACACCATCCGCAAACACACCCTCGAGTACGACGATGTGATGAACAAGCAGCGCCAAGAGGTCTATTCCTTTCGCAATGAGATCCTCTTTGCAGATCTAACGATCCCGATCGCTGAAGATCTCCTCGCCGCTGTCGCAGCTCAAATGGGGTATAACAAAGAGGCGCTCACAGCCCACTTCCCCGTCAACTTTGATGACGTCGATTTCGCAGTCGAGGGATTTGAAGCTAAGGTGACAGAAAAAATCTCCGCCGCCTTGCAGCAAAAGCTCTTTTACCAAAGACAACTCCTCTCGTCTTTCCGCCCCGAACTGACCGATGCGGAAAAAGCGCAAGGGGTCCTCTCTGAGGTGATCCGCAACCTGATGGTGCGCAAGATCGACCAACTGTGGCAAGAGCATCTCCTCCACGTCGACCATCTCCGCTCCGACGTCCACATGCGGACAGTCGGCCAAAAAGACCCCCTGTTGGAGTTCAAGCACGAATCGTTTGCCCTCTTCGAGTCGTTTTCCAAGCGCCTCCGCGAAGAGATTACGCGAGACCTGTTCCGCTTTGAGATGATGCCTCAACCGCAGCAGCGACCTAAACCGCACCTCCAAGCTGAGCTAGCCCACTAACAGAGGAAGAAAAAATCACCATAGAGGCACATCTGTGCTACCTCTCCCTTCTCTGTGTCTCGGTGGTTTGTTTTTTCTTCCCCATAAACTGCAGATTTTGGTACATAGAGGTCTATGTTCCCTTTTATTGCGGAAGCGGCCAAACACCCAGCTCGATTCGATTGCCTTAAACCGCTCCCTGTCTTGGAGTTGGAAGCGCTTACCTACTCCCCTTTTCACGTTGTGGCGCTGATCTTATTTGTCTTGGCGATCGTCCACACCCTCTTTGCCTATAAGATCCATGACTTCGCTCGCCATATCGAGGCGAAAACAGCCCCCAACCCCAAAGATAAAAAATGGAGGCGAGGACCTCTTGTTCAAGCCCTTTATTTTTTGTCGGAAATTGAAATCGTATTTGCTGTCTGGGGCATTCCCCTCTTTTTGGCGATCGCCTTTTTTTACGACTGGGGCGTGGCGATTGAGTACATCGATACGAGAGATTTTACGGAGCCGCTCTTTGTAGCGGTGATCTTGTGCCTTGCCTCAACCAAGCCGATCGTAAACATCGCTGAAAAAGCACTTCACTGGTGCGCTCAGGGGCTAGGCGGCTCCCTTTCCGCCTGGTGGTTTACGATTCTGACGCTGGGTCCTCTTTTGGGCTCGCTGATCACGGAGCCGGGAGCAATGGCTCTCTCTGCGCTCCTTTTATCGCGCCAATTTTACCAGTACAACCCGAGCCCCAATCTGAGCTATGCCACCTTGGCGCTCCTCTTTGTCAATATCTCTGTGGGAGGGACTCTCACGAACTTTGCCTCTCCAGCAGCGCTTGTCCTCGCCCACGCCTGGGATTGGAGCAATACCGATATGCTCTACCACTTTGGATGGAAATCGACTGTCGGGATTATTCTCTCCAATATTGCTTACTGGTTCTTCTTCCGCCAAGAGCTCTTCTTATTAGACGTCCGCCGCAGAGCGGTGGCCATCTTCCGCGAGCAGGCCAGCCGTAAAGAGGAGTGCGCCACCCCTAGATGGGTCACTGTAGTGCACCTCTTTTTTATTTTTACCGTTGTCGCAGTGTCCCATTTTCCCGCCATGTTTCTCGGGACTTTTCTCCTCTTTCTCGGGTTTCACCAAGCGACGCGCCACCATCAAAACTCGATCAAACTCTTAAGACCTCTGCTCGTCGGCCTCTTCTTAGCCGGCCTGGTCATCCATGGGGGCTTGCAAGGTTGGTGGGTGTTTGGAATTTTAGATGGCCTCACCCCCCTCTCTGTCATGGGCGTGGCTATGGGCCTGACCGCCTTCAATGACAATACGGCGATCTCCTATCTATCGACCTTGATCCCCAACTGGGGACCTCTCTTTGAATATGCGATCTTTACAGGGGTGATTGCGGGAGGGGGACTGACCGTGATTGCCAACGCTCCCAATCCTGCGGGCTATGCGATCTTGAGTAAACACTTTGGAGATGGGATACGTCCGATCAAGCTTCTCTTGGCAGCGCTCCCACCGACGCTCCTTCTGTACGCCCTCTTCTACTTCTTCGGGCCGCTCTTTATCTTTTAGAAAGAGCTCGGTAACCTAAAACCAGCATCGGCACGGCCAACAACACATAGCCCACCCAAAAGCGAGAGCTCCACTTCAAGAACACGACCCCATTATGAGAAAACATCCCTAAAAAAATCCCTAGCAAGAGGAGATGTGTGCCCAAAGCCAAAAGGACAATCGGCCCTAGATAAGATTGCTCTTCCGCGACCTCTTCTGTCGGAGCGGGCGCCACAGCTTCCCTCTCGAACTCGGGCTGGGAGCGCGGGGGGGCGACCGATCGATAGAGCGGAGGTTGCTGCTGCTCAGGCTTTTCCGCCCTGAGATCAGCAGCGCAGAAAGGGCATACAATCACATCGAGATCCACTTCCCCTTCGCAGTTGTAGCAGAGCTTCTGTCGTTTTTTTGGCTTCATACCCTTCAGTATAGTATGGAGCTTTGATTTTTTCCTATTTTTAGCTAATATCAAGGGATGACTGAACGTAAAACGCATGACCTTGCTATCATCGGATCGGGCCCTGGGGGCTATGTCGCCGCGATCCGAGCCGCCCAATTGGGCAAATCTGTCGCTCTGATTGAAAAAAATCTTTTGGGGGGCACCTGCCTCAATGTGGGATGTATCCCGACAAAAGCGCTTCTATCGAATGCCGCTGTGCTGCACCAAGTGAAGAGGGCAGCCGACTTTGGCATTCAGACGGGCCCTATCTCGGTTCACTATGATAAGATAAAAGCACGCAAAGACCAGACCATCCAGAAAATCCGCTCTGGGTTAGAGGGGTTAATTAAGTCCAATCAGATCACCATCTACCGCGGTGCGGCTCAGTTTGAGTCTCCCACTGAATTGAAGGTTGTGGGCCAAGACAGCTTGTTTATACGCGCTGAGAAAATCATCATTGCAACGGGCTCTGTCCCTATTGATGTTCCCGCGTTCCCCTGCGATCATCAGAGAATTTTGAACTCCACCTCCCTTCTCGAAGTGACCCACCTACCTAAGAGTTTGGCCATTGTCGGCGGCGGCTACATCGGCTGCGACTTTGCCTCCCTCTTTGCAGAGCTGGGGACCAAGGTGACCATTTTAGAAGCATTACCTGCGATCTTGATGGCTCAAGGGCCCACCGTCTCCCAATTCATGACCCCTGCTCTTGCTAAGAGGGGTATTGAGATCCGCACCAATGTCAAAGTGGCCTCGATTGTCAATCAGGGCGGTCACGTGGCCATTGCGCTTGCTGACGGGAGTAGCTTGGACGCTGAGCTCGCTCTTGTGTCCGTAGGGCGCAAAGTGTATACCGAGGGGCTCCATATCGAAAAGGCGGGTTTGGGTGCGCTTACCGTGAATGAACAGATGGAAACGGCAGTGAGGGGCATCTACGCCATTGGCGATGTCACAGCCAAGTCGATGCTCGCTCACGTCGCTTCTCACCAAGGGATCGTCGCAGCCTCCCACGCCTGTGGAGTCGAAATAAGCATGCACTACGACGCGGTGCCCGCGGTGGTCTTTACCTCTCCTGAAATTGCCACCGTTGGACTCACTTTAGAGCAAGCCAAACAAGCGGGGCACCAAGCCGTCAGCAGCACATTCCCTTTCCAAGCTCTCGGCAAAGCACAGGCGGCACAAGACACGGAAGGATTTGCTCAGATCATCGCCGACCAGAAGACGGGCCAAATTTTGGGCGCCCTCGTCATCGGCCACGAAGCTTCTAACCTGATTGCCGAAATGACTCTCGCCGTCCAAAACGAGCTGACCCTCGAATCGGTCATGGAAACCATCCACGCCCACCCCACCCTCGCAGAGAGCTGGCACGAAGCCGCTTGGATGGCCTTCGGCACTCCGCTGCACTTCCCGCCCAAGAAGAAACTATGAAACTAAACATCCTCCCCGAGAATCCTGAGGAAGAGAAAGAGGGGCGCTTCCCCTCTTGGCTCCATCGCAAGCTTCCTCCGGGAGGACAAGTTTTTAAAACCCGCGGGATCTTAGAAAAGTACCGCTTGAGCACCGTCTGCGAAGAAGCCAAATGCCCCAACCGCTTCGAGTGCTATACCAAGAAGACTGCGACTTTTTTAGCCCTCGGCAAAGCCTGCACCCGCAATTGTGGCTTTTGCGACATCGACTTTACCAAAACTCCCAAAGCACCCGAAGCCGATGAGCCCATCCGGATCGCCCTCTCTGTCAAGGAACTGGGGCTTAAACACGTCGTCATCACCATGGTCGCTCGCGACGACCTCCCCGACCAAGGCGCTTCATCGATTGCCGCCATCATCCGAACGGTCCGCCAGGAAAACCCAGGAGTGACGATTGAAGTGCTCACCTCCGATTTTTCCGGCAATCTCGCCGCCCTCGACCTCGTGTTAGCCGAACGCCCCGAAGTCTTCAATCACAACATCGAAACCGTCCGCCCCCTCTCCCCCCGCATCCGCCACAAGGCCGATTACGACCGGACCCTCATGATCCTCAGGCATGCCAAGCAGTCGGGCAAAGTCATCTTTGTTAAATCTGGCATCATGGTCGGCTTTGGGGAGACCCCAGAGATGGTCCAAGAGACCCTTCGGGACCTACATGCAGCTGGATGCGACATCATCACAATGGGGCAGTATTTACAAGCCAGCACCACCAAACTCCGCGTCAAAGAGTTCGTCCCCCCCGAACAGTTCAAGGCCTATGAGACCTATGGCCTTGCCCTCGGCGTCCGCTGGATGTACTGCGGCCCCTTCGTCCGCTCCAGCTACAACGCCAACCTCTTCGCCCCCGCCCTTTAGGCCACTTTTTGGCCAGAATATTGGAAATATTTGGTAGTGGCAAAGGTGTAATGCTCCTCTGCGATCTCCGCGTCCTCTGTGCCTCTGTGGTAAATTTTTAAACCCTTTTGCAAAATGTTGAGGATGCAGAGACTTATGACTCGGGTTAGAAAAAGGACCGCAGAGGCACAGAGGACGCGGAGGTCGCAGAGGAGCATTACACCTTTGCCACTACCAAATATTTCACTATTCTGGACTAGACTCTATTTAGGTTCTGCCGTATGGTCCGGCTTATATGGCTAAAACCTGCCCTTCTGTTGCGACTGTGATCCTTGCCGGCGGACGAGGATCACGCCTGCAACCTCTCACGCTCAACCATGCCAAACCAGCGGTCTCCTACGGCGGCAGATACAGGCTGATCGATATCCCCATTTCCAATTCGATCAACTCTGGATTCCGTCAGATTTTCGTGATTGCCCAATACCTATCCGATGAATTGCAACATCATATCCACCACACTCATCCCGGCTCCATCGAGGTACTGACCCCCCAACACAAGCAACAGTGGTTTACCGGCACCGCCGATGCAGTGCGCAAAAACCTACCTACCCTCCTCCAATCTTCTGCTGAGTACTTTCTCATCTTGTCAGGAGACCAGCTCTACAATATCAACTTCCAAGAGATGGTTGCCTTTGCGGTAGAGACAAAGTCGGAACTCACCATCGCTAGCATCCCCGTCTACGAAAAAGATGCCTCCCGAATGGGCCTCCTCCAAATCGATGAGGAACGGCGGGTACGGACCTTTGTCGAAAAACCAAGAGACCGGGCCACTTTAAACCAGTTTGTCCTCCCCAATACAGACCAATACCTCGCCTCGATGGGCATTTATGTCTTTCAGAGGGAAGCGCTTATAGAGCTGCTGCAATCCGATCAGCGGGATGACTTTGGGTACCATCTCATCCAGACAGCGGTCGGACGTGGCAAGACCACCTCCTTTCTCTATTCCGGCTACTGGGAAGATATTGGAACAATCGCCTCCTACTATGAAGCCAATTTGCTCTTGACCCATGCGAATAAAGGGCTCGACACCTACGATGCACACAATCCGATCTACACCCGCTCAACTTTTTTGCCCGGTCCCAAAATTCACTGCACCCAAATCAATCAATCCATCATCTGTGAGGGGAGCCAAATCCACGCCCAAGAAATCAGTCACAGCGTCATAGGCCTCCGCTCCCACATCGGGAAAGGGACCATTATTCGAAGCTCTGTCCTCATGGGAAACCCAGAAACTCGCACCAAGCCCTTTGGCATCGGGAAAGGGTGTATGATTGAAAAGGCTATCATCGACGAACGGGTTGAAATCGGCGACCATGTACAACTCGTGAACAAACAGGGGTTGTCTTGCTACGAAAAAGACGGCGTCTTTGTCCGTGACGGAATCATTGTCATTCCCGCTGGTACCCACATCCCCAACGACTTCGTGTTTTAATATGAATCTCCAAAAAAAATGGAGATTCATATAGAATCAGGACCATGCACCCTATATTGAAAAATTTCACTACTGCCTATGTCGAGGCCCGAAGCCTACGGCCCTTCCTAGGAGAATACACCAATCCCGATGCCTTCATTGCGCGGTTAGTGGAAAAAGGGGATCTCATCAGGCTAAAAAATGGCTTTTTTCTCATTGCTGACAAAATCAAAGAAGATCGGGCCCCTTTTGAGCAGATTGCGGGCCTTCTCTACGGGCCCTCCTACGTGAGCTTGGAATGGGCTCTTTCTTACTACGGGATGATTCCAGAGGGGGTCTATGTAGTGACCTGTGTAACGGTGAATCAGTCCAAAAGGTTTGCTACCCCCATAGGCGCTTTTGATTACAAGTACTTGAACCACCCTCGCTATGCAGTGGGGATAGACCAGCAAGAAAATGCAGCTGGGCGCTATTTAATAGCCAGACCGGAAAAAGCACTGGCAGACGTCGTCTATTTTAAATGCAGAAAACTGAAAAAAAAGGACCTATTGGTCGATCTCATAGAAGGGAGGAGAATCGAGGAAGATCAACTCAAGGCTCTAGACCGAAAAATCATGCAAGAAATTGCGGAAAATTACCACTCTCAAGCAGTCTATGAGCTAGAAGGGGCCTTGAGACTGTTATGAATAATAATATCAAAGCAATGTTAGCGAGATACGAAGACATGAAAATCAAAGAGCAGACCAAAATCAGAGAACTTCTCCAGCAAATGGCTCTATTGGGCCTTGAAAGACATGGTTTTTTTGAGAAAGCGGCATTTTACGGAGGAACTGCTCTGCGCATCCTCTACGGCCTTGATCGATTTAGCGAGGACTTGGACTTCACCTTATTGCAACCTGATCCCAAATTCAACTTTAAGCCCTATTTAGACGGGATGATCAAGGAGCTCGCCTCTTACGGATTTGAGATGGAGGTCGCGATCAAAGAGAAGAATATAGAGACGAGCGTGATCTCTGCATTTCTTAAGGCCAATACCTTGAAGATCTATTTAGCTATTGGGGAAGGGAAGCATGCTAAGCACAACGAGAAGATCCAAATCAAAATCGAGGTCGATGTGGACCCTCCTCCCAACTATCGCCTTGAGAATAAGGTAGTGCTCAATCCCACCTCTTTCAACGTGCTGACGCTGCATCCCAGTGACCTCTTTGCGGGGAAAATGCACGCCATCCTCTACCGCGCTTGGAAAGGGCGCGTCAAGGGCCGCGATTGGTACGATTTGATTTGGTATATGCAGAATCAAATCCCCTTATCACTGACCTATTTAGAGGCAGCGATGAAACACGCAAAACACCTTGAGGATCATGAAAAGTTGGACCGGAACCGGCTGTTAGAAATGCTTCAAACAAAAATCCAAGGAATCGACTGGAATAGTGCCAAAGCCGACCTGGAACCGTTTGTCAAAGATTTTGGCCAGCTCTCCATCTGGTCTCCTCAATATTTCCTCGGCGCTATCGAACACATTAAAGTGGAGTCGACATGACCTCTTCCCATCACAAACGCCCTACCCGTATCTGGGCTCTCGGCGATCCTCACCTCAGCTTTGGGGTTCCACACAAACAGATGGACGTCTTTGGGCCCCAATGGAAGGACCACGCGGCGCAGATCGCCTCCCACTGGAAACACTTGGTCCATCCGGAGGACTTAGTCCTGGTGCCGGGAGACATCTCTTGGGCGCTCAAGCTGGAACAGGCCGTCCCCGATTTGCAGTGGCTCCACGAGCTGCCTGGCACGAAGGTGTTGATTCAGGGCAATCACGACTATTGGTGGGGCTCATTGAAGAAGATTGCAGCGGTACTCCCCCCCTCTATCCATCTGATCCAAAATAACGCGTTCAACTGGAGAGATGTCACGATTGGTGGCGCGCGGTTGTGGGACACTCCTGAGTACTCATTTGGCTCCTATATTGAGTTTCGGGAAAATCCTCAGGCCAAAGAAAAAGATGCTGAGGAAATTGTGCAAGAGGAACTCTCTCAAAAGATCTTTGAGCGAGAGCTGCAACGGCTACGGATGAGCTTGAAAGAGCTGAACCCAGAGGCCAAGGTGCGGATCGCGATGACTCACTATCCCCCCATCAGCGCCGATCTCAAGCCCTCCCGCGCTGCGCAAATTCTCGAGGAACACAAGATTCAGATCTGTGTCTTCGGCCATTTGCACAATATCAGAGAAAATTGCTCTCTATTCGGGGAACGCAATGGGGTGCGCTACGTGCTCACCGCGTGCGACTACTTGCGCTTTCAGCCGATTGCCATCATCTGACGGAGCGCTGCCACATCGGGATCGCTCTTTTGAAGGGCGGCCTCGGGGTGGGTCCTTTTCTTAAGGATCTGTTGCACTTTTGCTTCCTCGTCCTCTTGGTCCAACCGCTGGTAATACTCTCCCGCAATTTCTAGAAGGTCGATCAGGTCTTGTTCGACTTCTAAAAGAGAGATCCCCTTTTGCATCGCTAAAACAAAGAGATGCGGCTCTCCATGGATGGAGAGGTAGGCCAAGATGTCTAAAAGGAGGGACAGATCGAGAGGTTTTTTGAAGAGAGCCTTAAGCTCTTCAAGACGGCCGGAGGCCCGGATCTGTAAAAACGCAAGGCCCAGAGAATGGGGGCAGTAGGGCAGATATCCTTCAAGGAGCTCTTCCGCATAACGCTGATTGCCCGTCTCTAAGAGGTCGAGGATGTATTCATACAAGAACTCCTCGAGGTGGTGGGCGGAAAACTGGGAAATCACACCAAAAACCTCTTCTGGCTTAGCGCCGAGGTCGGTGTTTTCTTCAAGGACTTCCAATAAGTTCGCCAAGGCGTCCTGGATGGGTTCGTCGATTTCCAGCTCCCCCTGATGATAGAGGGCTATTCTGTGGTCGAGCTCATCGCCAAAAATGGAGAGGGACTGCTTTTCAGGGACCAGACGGCGCCAGAGTTCAAAGAGGACGAGGTAGAGGGGGTCGTACTCGTCTTCACCTACGTGTTCTGCAAGGAGGAGCTCGGCCAGATCTTCGGGGGTATCGCACTCGGCAGCAAAGCCCAAAAACCGGGCCTTATCTAGGGAGACACCCTTCTTGAGGAGCCTATCAAAAAGGGCCTCCATCGAGAGTTGGCGAAAGTCCTCGCCCTTTCCACTGAGCAACAAGAGATTGTAAAGCGGCTTTACATGTTCCATAAGGCTCCGAGTTTATAACGGGAAGGGACTTAGAGTCAAGGCAGGCAAATCCGGAGTATGGTCCGGGAAAAGCAGGCCATAGGAGGCTCTTGCAAAGATAGATAGCTCTTAGTAATCTTGCGTGCATGGAAAAGAAAACCCTTGGGTTATTTAAGCTCGTGATGATCAATGTCATTGCGGTAGACAGCATCAGGACCCTCACCTTTTCTGCTGTGTATGGGTTCAGTCTCGTCTTCTTTTATCTCTTGGCGGCTTTGTTTTTTTTCATTCCCACAGCTCTCGTATCAGCGGAACTCGGCACTGGATGGCCAAACCGAGGCGGTATTTACGTCTGGGTTCGTGAAGCGTTTGGAAAAAAGTGGAGCTTGGTGATCATTTGGCTCAACTGGATCTACAATGTGATCTGGTATCCGACTATCATGGCACTGATCGCAGGGACTTTTACCTATTTCTTTAACCCCGAGCTTGCGAACGACAAATTCTTCATGTGTGGGTCGATCCTCGTCCTCTTTTGGGGAGCCACTTTCCTCAACTGCTTTGGGATGGAAGCCTCTAGTCTCCTCAGCACTCTCGCAGCTCTGGTAGGGACCTTGCTTCCGATGGTTCTCATTGCGATTCTTGGCATCGCCTGGGTTGTGCAGGGGAATCCCTCCCAGATTGAGTTCAGCTGGCAGACTTTCTTTCCAAGAGGAGATCAATCGAGCAATTTAGCATTCCTTACTAACGTCCTCTTTGGACTTCTCGGCCTAGAAATGGCAGCCACTCACGCAGCCGAAATGAAAAACCCCCAAAGAGACTACCCTCGCTCTGTTCTGATCTCGGTCGTGACCATCCTGGCTACCATCATTTTTGCCTCTCTTGCGATCGCGCTCGTCGTCCCTGAACATGAGCTCAGCCTCGCCACGGGAGTCATGCAGGCGTTCACCATCTTTGCAGACACCTACCATCTCCCTTGGCTCCCTCCCTTGATCGCCGGATGCATCATCCTCGGCGGGCTCGGCGGAGTGGGGGCTTGGATTATCGGCCCCACCAAAGGGCTGCAAGTGGCGAGCCAAGATGGAAGCTTACCGGCCTTCTTTGCCCATACGAACAAAAAAGATGTACCGGTGCGCATCTTGATGTTACAAGCCATCATCGTTTCGCTCCTGTCGCTCATCTTCATCCTCATGCCGACCGTCAATAGCTCCTACTGGATCCTTTCGGTCATCACCGCCCAGCTGGCGCTGCTCGTCTACATCGCCCTTTTTGCCGCGGGGATCAAGCTCCACTACCACAAACCCCATGTCCCCCGCTCCTTCCAGGTGCCGGGCAAAAAGTTTGGGATGTGGGCTGTTTGCATGGCTGGAATCATCAGCAGTATCGCAGTGATCCTCTTCGGGTTCCTCCCCCCCAGTGTCGTCCCCTTCCAAAGCGTCCTTGTGTATGAGCTATTCCTCATCATCGGAATCGCACTCTCCTGCATCATTCCCCTTTATCTGATTCGGTGGATTAGAAAAAGCTCTTAAGCCTATACTCGACCTCGATGAAGAAGCGCCCTTTTGTCCTCCTCGAAGTGTTGATTGCCCTCCTGCTCGTCATGGTCTGTATCGTCCCCTTATTACGCGCGCCTATCTTGCAGTACCGAACGGAGATCGGCTTGATTGAGCGGTTGGAAAAGGAGCGGGTAGCCGACTGGACGTTTACCGAAATCCAGGAGCAGTTGCTCAAGAACGAAATTGCCTGGAAGGATCTTCCCGAGAAAAAGAAGGCCACTCGTCGGTGGGAACTCCCTCCTGCAGAGATCCAAATACCGGGATGCAGCCCCCAGTGGGTCTCCCGTTTTGTCTCACTGAAGTGCGAGTTGGAAAAAGAAGGATTGCATGGGGAACAGTACAAACGCCTTCTCCTCCGTGTCTATTTTTCTCCTAAGGGCAAAGGCGATAAGGGGATCCCCTTTCACATAGTCGTCCAAAATAAGGGGGCCCCTTCTGCAGCTTAAGAAAAGGCCTTTTATCCTTTTAGAGATCCTTATCTCTTTGGTGCTGACCGCAATTCTCCTCTCCTGCCTATTTAGCTTCTGGGCCGGAAGTGCTAAGGTGGAGGTCAGACTCCAGAGGACGCGTGAGCAGGGGCTGGCGCGAGCCTATGTGCAGACCCGTCTGGAGCAGATATTCACCAACCTCGTTGCAGAGGATCCCAAAGGCTCCATCTACACAAAGGACTCTGACTTGGTTGTAGTCTTTAACAATGGAATCGACCCAGACCCCTCCTTTAGCGGGCCTATTTTAGCCAAGATCTATCTCGATGAGGAACAAAACCTCGCATTAGCACTATGGCCCATTGAGGAGGTCAAGAAAAAGGAGCGCATTTGGAGAAAAGAGGTGCTGCTCCGCAATGTCTCTCATTGCGAATGGGAATTTTTGGGCGAAAAGCAGGGACTCTCTACCCCTGAGAAACAAAAGGTCACGGTGCGCCCCGTCAATGCCTCTCTCGAGTGGCGCTCCCATTGGCCGCTCTCTGTCGGGGGAATGCCCGCTGTAGTGCGCTTAGTGATTGCGTTGCCCGACACATTGCCTCTCCGCTTTGCCTTTCGGGTCCCTGCGGGGGCTCTCATACCCACCTATCAGGGAGGGCTCAAAGCGTGAATATCTTGGGATTTGTCTTTTCTCTCTTGCTACTTTTGACCTATAGTTTTGCTGCCTCTTGGGATCTGCAGATGGGCTCTAGCCGAGTACGGAGTTCTTATTTGGGGAACCAACGGGCGTCGCGAGATCTCATCAATCAGCAAGTGAGCACCCTCTACAAAGAGCTCCCCTATAAACCAACGGAGAAAGACCCCAATCAGCCGAAGAAAGAAATAAAGCCCCCTTCCAAACCTAAGGTAAAGCCCATCCCAGCCAATGGCGCCTGTGCGCGGATCAATCTCTGGCCTTTGATTCAAGAGGGGCGCTCAGAACATCCCCGGCTCTATCAATTAGTGTGTCAGTTGCTCGATACTTTTTATGGGGACTTATTGACGGGAAGCAGCTCTCAGTTCCTCGACCGGTTTCTCAAAAGCGCAAAAGTCTGTTTGAAGGACCCAGACCCATTGGAAGTGGAGAAGGTCTTTTTGGCGCAGGAAGCAGACCGCCTGATCTATTATCGGATGCTCAAAGGGGTGAAAGGGGAATACCCTTCGATTGTCGACTACATCAAAATTGACCCCAACTGGGCCGAAAAGCTCTGTCTCTCCCATGCAGACCCAAAGCTCTGCGAGATCCTCTTTGGTCCCCAAGTGGGCCAGCGGCTCTACAAGCTCCTCCATAAGCCCAAGCCTCCCGTCCTATCCCCCGCACTGATCGACCAGATCTGTAGCGAGGTCCACGCGATCGCCCCCGATCTTGTCTCCCTTTACGACTTGCTCCTCTTCGGCAAGCCGACGCACGGCAAAACGATCAAGATGTCCCTCGAAGCGAGCGACGTCGCCTCCCAAGTCTCGGTGAAAGCACAGGTCTGCTTCCCTACGAACTATTGACAATATGGGCCTTGCCTCCTAGAGTGCGGATAAAGAGGGTGTCTATGGTACTTCGGTTTTTTCAGTGGGTCTGTCGGTTTAACTTTGGAACCTTTGAGCGGGAGGAGTTTAAGAAGTTCCTCCGGATGGGGTTGATTTTTGCTCTGATCATCGGCGTCTACTGGACGCTCCGCCCTCTCAAGGATGGGGTCTTCATCCAGCTCGTCAGCAGCCTGCAGCTCCCCTTTGCAAAAACATTTTCTGTCTTGGCCTTGCTCCCCCTCGTGATGTTCTATACCAAGCTGTTAGAGCACCACTCTCGAGAAAAAATGTTAGTCATCCTTCCGATTTTCTATGGCGTTTCCTTGGCCCTTTTTAGTGTCGCTATGTTAGCCCTCCAAGGACCCGCTGCAGAGATCGCCGCGCGCCCCTTTTGGTTTTTGACCCTCACAAAAGTGGTCGGCTATATTTTTTACGTCTATGTGGAGAGTTTTGGATCGCTCGTCGTCGCCCTCTTTTGGGCCTTTGCCACAGACACGACAGGTGCCACCCACGCGAAACGGGGCTTCCCCCTCGTGGTCGCCATTGGGCAGATGGGGGGCATTTTCCTCCCCTACAGCATTGGCGGACTACCCCACCGAATCCACTTAACTACCGACTTCTTGTCGATGATGCTCTTGAGCCTCCTCATCTTGTGCATCGTCCCTCTCGTCGCCTACTTTCTGCGCGCCACCCCCGCTCACCTGCTCACCTCCTTTCACGGATCTAACGAGGCGGCTATAGAGAAAAAACAAGAGCCTGGATTTCTCGAAGGGCTCAAGCTCCTTCTCAAGCACCGCTATCTGCTGGGCATTTTTGCCGCGAACTTCATCTATGAAGTGGTCGTGACGATCTTTGACTTCAATTTTAAACTGGCCGCTAGTACGCAACATGCAGGCGTCGCTTTGACCCACTACTTAAGTCTCTACGGCTCGAGCGTGAACGTTGTCTCTTTAGGCTGCTTGCTTCTCGGGATTAGCAACGTGACCCGTTTTCTGGGTGTGGGAGTGGCTTTGGCCGCAATGCCGGTCATTGTGATGGGAGCTCTCGTCGGATTTTTGAGTTTTAACTCCCTCTCTTTTCTATTCCTCCTCATGGTCGGGTCTAAGGCGATCAACTATGCATTGAACGGCCCTGCCTTAAAGCAGCTCTATATCCCGACCACTCCCGATGTAAAATTCAAAGCGCAGGCCTGGATCGAGACCTTTGGCTCCCGCGCCTCCAAGCAATCGGGATCGATGTTCAATATGTCCCTCTCTCCATTACAAACTGCTTTTGGAGCGGCGGCAGGCAAGTCCCACTACTTGATGATGAGCGGCATCTTGTGTTTTCCCATCTTGGCATTCTGGCTCATCATTGCCATTTTCTTAGGGAAGACGTTTAAGAAAGCGATCCACACCAACACCACCGTTTGTTGAGGCAAATATTAACGGGTGGTAGATTTTCTCCCTTCTTAATTTTCTGAACCTATCTCAATAAAAAGTTTCAGTCGATTTTTGGGTTCTTTTGCGCCGATTTTCG
>CAIVVG010000159.1 GCA_903909295.1 uncultured Chlamydiae bacterium | reverse complement strand
GTCGTGTTGCTCGGCTTTCTCAAAATCGCCGTGAGTCTGGCCTTTGGCTCTCTGGTCGTTTATATCCTCTACACGCTCAATGTCTTCACTGTGGGGTGGGCATTTTTACCTTATGCGGCTTCTCTGATGTTCTTCGGTTGGACCATTGGGCTCCTCGCATCGAGCCTCATTATTTACTGGGGCCAAAAGGTCGATATGTTGGCCTGGATGACGGCTTACCTGTTTGCCCCTTTTAGCGCTGTGTTCTATCCCGTATCGGTACTCCCCGGCTGGATGGCGAAAATCGCTTGGGCGCTCCCCACGACCTACATCTTTGAGGGGATGAGGGGCATCCTCGCGGGGCACGATTTCCCCGTTAGAAGTTTTGTCATGAGCATCGTTCTCAACATTGTCTATTTCTGTTTAGCACTCTCCTTTTTCAACTGGATGTATAAGAAAAGTCGTGAGAAAGGGTTGGCTCGTCTCGAATGAGTCTAGTGGATTGGAACGAACAGTGGGCTCTTTTTGCTGAGAATTTTCACGAGGGCAGGGCTCACATCGACCTCACCCGTTTTGGGGGTGCTGGGGCTTTGCTATTGAATCCTGGGCCTGGCTTTGGCGATCTCTCCCACTCAACGACCTATCTGATGCTCCACATGTTGCAGCGTCATGTCCAGGGTCAATCGATTGTGGATATTGGCACGGGAAGTGGCATCTTGGCTCTTGCAGCGCTTCGCTTAGGGGCAATAGGGGCGGTTGGAGTGGATATCGACCCCGATGCCGTAGCCCACGCCCAAGACAATAACGCTCTCAATGGATTAGGGGCTCAGTTCCAATTGGGACCGTTGAATCACCCTCCTCTACAAAGTATTTTCTTAATGAACATGATTTTTCCTGAGCAGAAGGGTGTCAATCCAGCTCAGTGGAACGGCGATGCCAAGAAGTGGATTACGTCGGGGATCTTAAAAGAACACAGAGCGGTTTACTTGACGCAAACCGCTCTGTGGGGTTGGAAAGTGGAAGAAGAACACGAGCGGCAAGGCTGGCTTGGGTTCGTGTTCTCCTTGAACCTATCTCACTAATAAGTTTCAGTCGATTTTTGGGTTCTTGGCTAAAACTTACATCATCCCGCCAAAGTCTCCCATTCCTCCCATACCACCCATGCCACCCATTCCGCCCATATTGGGCATTGGGGCTGCGGGAGCTTTTTTCTCGGGGATATCGGTGATCATAGCGCCGATTGTGAGGAGCATGCTGGCTACTGAGGCTGCATGGGTCATCGCGCTTTTCGAGACCAAGACGGGGTCAATGACGCCATCTTTAACGAGGTCAGAAAACGTATCGGTCAAACCGTTATAGCCGTAAGCGCCTTCTTGTTCCGCGATCTTTTCGGCAATCATCTGTCCTGTTTTACCGCAGTTGTTCGCAATGGCGCTTGCAGGAGCAAAACAGGCCTTGCGGACGATCTCGACTCCGACTGCCTCATCCCCTGTCAGTTTGAGCTTATCTAAGGATTTGGCTGCGCGGATAAAGGCGACGCCACCACCTGGCACAATTCCTTGGGCCACGGCTGCGCGGGTCGCGTGCAATGCGTCTTCGATGCGGTCTTTTTTCTCATTGGCTTCCGTCTCTGTAGTAGCTCCTACATTGACAACGGCGATACCGCCAGCGAGCTTGGCCAACCGCTCTTCGAGCTTTTCTCGATCGTAGTCGGAGAGTTGGGGTTGTTTGAGTTCGGCTCGGATCTGAGCGATCCGTTTTTGGACCTCTTTCTGATGGCCCATGCCGTCGATCAACGTGGTGTCGTCTTTCGAAATTTTCACCTTCTTGGCAGAGCCGAGATGGATCAGTTTGGCGTCTTCGAGCGGGTATCCCACCTCATCGGAGAGGAGGGTGGCCCCTGTGAGGACTGCGATATCTTGGAGCATCTGTTTGCGCCTGTCGCCAAACCCGGGCGCTTTCACGGCGCAGAGGGCGAGGCCTCCTTTTACCTTGTTGATCACGAGGGTCGTCAAGGCATCTCCATCCACATCGTCTGCAATGATGAGGAGGGGGCGAGAGGTCTTTTGCTGTGCAAATTGTTCTAAGAAAGGGACAATGTCTTTGATATCGGAGATCTTCTTGTCTGTGAGGAGGATCGCGGGGTTATCGAACTCAACGAGCATCTTTTCTCCATTCGTGACGAAGTAGGGAGAAATAAATCCTTTGTCAAAGCGCATTCCTTCTACGACATCGAGGGTTGTATCGATCCCTTTGGCCTCCCCAATGGTGACGATGCCGTCTTTACCCACTTTTTCCATCGCTTTGCCGATGATAGCTCCAATTTCTGGGTCGTTGTTTGCGGAGATCGTGGCAATTTGCTGAATTTCTTCGGGGGTTTTGATCGGTTTTGCGAGCCTGTCCAGCGCTTCATTGATTGTTTTAGCGGCTTTATCGATCCCTCGTTTGAGGTCCATTGGGTTCGCTCCGGCGCTGATGTTTTTGACCCCTTCCGTGAAAATGGCCTCGGCGAGAACAATCGCGGTGGTCGTTCCATCGCCAGCGACGTCGGCGGCTTTGGAAGCGGCCTCTTTGACGAGTTGTGCGCCCATATTTTCATACTTGTCTTTCAGGGCAATTTCCTTTGCAACGGTCACGCCGTCTTTCGTGGAGCTGGGGGAAGCGGTCCCCTTGCCGATCACGACATTGCGCCCTTTGGGGCCTAAGGTGACGATGACTGCTTTTGCAAGGGTTTTCACCCCTTTCAAGAGCGCCTTCAAGGCCTCTTCATTGAATTTCAACATTTTTGCCATAAGCCCCTTTTAATTAAAAACTGCAAGCACGTCATCTTCAGATAAGATGAGATAATCGGCATCATCCGCTTTGTATTCGGTTCCTGCATAAGCAGCAAAAAGAACTTGGTCTCCCACTTTTACATCGAGGGGAGCCTTATGTCCCTTCTCATCGACTTTGCCGGGACCTACAGCGATCACTTTGCCTTGACGAGGTTTTTCTTTCGCAGCATCAGGGAGAATAATCCCCCCTCTTGTAGTTTGCGCCTCTTGTCTTTGTACGACTAGGCGATTTCCTAAAGGTTGAATTTTTTGTCTTACCATAAAGCACTCCATGTTGGGCACCATACTAGAGAGTTTTAGGGCATTTTGTCAAGGATTTAGCAGATTGGGACGGGAAGTGCTAATAAAGGAGGTACTTCTTGCGGAGCTCCACAAAGGCGGCGCGCTCTTCTCGATGGAGGTCGATGAGCTTCCAGGCGGGATATTTTTCACTCAGCAAAATATCGTAGACAGCCTCGGTTCCATTGGCTTTGCAAAAGAGGTCTTTGCCAGGGCAGTTTTCAAAGTGTTTCAAAAACTCTTTGGGGTAGAGGCTTTTGAGCATCCCTAAAATGAGGTACTGGACGGCGAGGGGGCGGTAGACTTTGGAGTCGGTGATTTGGATCAAGACTCCTTGGCAGTCGAGCCCTTTGTAGAGTCCCCAAAAGGGGCGGAAGTGGTAGGGATGAAAGTGGACTCCCGGCAACTTTTGGCCGTTGAGTTTCTCGGCAAACTCGGCGGCATTGACCCAGGGAGATCCGACGATTTTAAACGGAAGGGTAAATCCGATGCCGATATTGAGGATCTTGACTTCGCCCAAAATGCCGGTGCTCGAGGAGTAAAGGGGGGTGTCTGGTTCGGGGATGTTGGGACTGGGGGGGATCCAGGCAAGACCTGT
>CAIVVG010000158.1 GCA_903909295.1 uncultured Chlamydiae bacterium | reverse complement strand
TTTAGAGAGCCGCTCAATTTGGTGTTCCGTCTCTTGGGGTTCTTTGGGCACGCCCCCCTTCTTTTTCCTCTTTTTCAATCTCTGAATCAACGCCGCATTGGATAGAGTCTGCGCTCCTAAAGATTTGGCATGGAGAATAAGCGTTCTATCGTTCGTCACTACCGTGCAATTTTGGGGTCGTTTAGTGCGGCTCACCTCTTCTAAAATGTACTCGTCAGCGGTCTGCCCTTTGGGGCTGTAAGCGACAATCAGCGGGCTAGGATAAGAAAGGCCGCTCTCTTCATCGCGTTTGTGGGCACCGTCAAAGACGACCATCCCCTGCAGATGAAGGGTGAAGAACCGTTTTTGAAGATAAAGAACCACTTCGCCGCGGAGTGCTTTAAGATTTTGCCGAGGGGTCAGAAAGTGAAATAACAGGTTATACCCATCGATGTAATAGTACATTACAATGAGTTCATGAGAGACTCCAAGGAAAGGAGAACCTTGTCCAAGGCTTTGCGGCGGTGAGAGATCCGATTTTTGGTCGATTCCTCAATTTCTGCAAATGTTTTGCTGTAGCCGTGTTTGATAAAAAGAGAGTCGTAGCCAAATCCACTACTGCCTCTTTCTTGTTGCAGCAAGGTCCCTTCGCAAGTTCCTCTCACACATTTTCTTAGGCCAGAGGGAGAGGAAAATGCAATGACGCATTCATAAAATGCTTGTCGATCATCGTCGAGAAGGTGCTGCATCAAATCGAGTAATTTTTTCCGGTTGTCAAAATCGGTGGCGTCCTTGCCGGCAAAGCGAGCTGAAAAAACTCCGGGAGCTCCTTTGAGCGCCGGGACGACAAGGCCAGAGTCGTCAGCGATCACCCACTGATTGAGTGCCTTAGCGGCATGAGTTGCTTTGAGAACCGCATTTTCTTCAAAGGTAGCCCCTGTTTCTTCGGGGGGCACATAGGAGGGGAAATCGGCGAGGCTAAGCAAGTCGACTCGGGAAAGAGTCTTTAACATCGTCCGAAATTCACGTACCTTATGGAGGTTGGTGGTGGCTAAAACGAGCTGAAGAGGGGGTGTGGGGGCTTTCATATATACCGCTCGTGATTCAAGAATCGGGGTCTGCCGGCGTCGGGCAGCCACTGCTTTTGGGATCCGCTTGCATCGCCCAACCCTTTAGGTTGAGCTTCTTCAAGCGCCGGCTTCGCCTGACCCAAAATCAGGGCGCCTCCTTGGCATACCCCGATTCTTGAATCACTCCCGGTATCCCCTACAATAGAAGATTTACTGTTTCTGATCAAAGTAATTGTCGATATCGGTAATGGTGAATGTCTCTCCCTGAAATTCAAATTTTTGCCCAACGCCCTTCCCTTTCATCGATTGGGCGAGTTTGGATTGGAAGGAGAGAATCTTTTTTTCGGGATCTGCATCCCACGGACCTAACAAGGTAAAGCGCAGGTGTTGCCCCTTTGAATCGGAGCAGTGGACGATCGACCCGACTCCTACCTCATCGGCAAGGACATCCTGAGGAGTAATGATCTTTGCCCTAGAAAATTGATCGGAGAGAAGCTTGAGCTCTGATTGGAGGCGATCTCGCCGCTCGAGAGCCGCCTTGAACTCGGCGTTTTCTCGGAGATCTCCATGCGCACGGGCTGTTTCGATTTCTTTCGCATTCTGGACTGTCTCAATCGTTGCGATTTGCTGCATCCGTTGGTGAACTTTTTGATACCCATCTTGCGTTGTCCAGATCGCAGTTTCATCTGTATGGGACTGTCCTTTGTCCTTTCTGATGCGAGACAAGGATGGGTGGACTACTTCAGCCAGAGAGTGGAGAATTTTAAGATCGTGATCGGAAAAGGAGTTGCACTTGCTAGCCAAAAGCAAGTACTCTTTTGTCTCTTCCAAGCTCGAATGTTGGAGGATATCGCGCACCACTTTGTAGCGATCGGCTAAGATGATATTCAAGATTTTTTTGCCGAGATCTCTTGCCTGAACTTTTTTCTCTACGTGGTCGAGAATGATCAGGAGTCCCTCGAAAAACCGATTTCTCCCCTGGTCGTCAGCGAAGGGGACTTGATGCTTTTTGTCGATGAGTTTGAGAAAATACCAAACAAAAATATCTGGATACGTCAGAGGGTGCATTAAGAGAGAACAGAGTTTCTGCTTCAAGGCGTCTTTTGTTTGCGGGGTATCGAGCTCACCGAGGATAAAATCTCGGAGAACGTTTTGCTCAACGGTAAAGAGAAGATCGAGATAAATTTCTGCCCAATCGGAGCGCAGTTTGCGTACTTTTTGAAGCGCCTTTTTCTGAAATCCCATCACCTCAAAAGAGCGAATGATCTCAGCTGCAGGCTGCATATGAGTCATCTCTTTTGTGATTTCCTGCGTTACGTGCGTAGATCCCAGATCTTCCAGAAGGAGCAATAGCTGCAACTTTTGCGCTTCGCTGCAGTGTTCTTTAAGCATCTCTTGAAGACGAGCTTCTAAGGAAACCTTAAACTCTTTATTTTTTAAAGTTTCTGGGAAATCGCGCAAGAAAGCATAAACCATTTGCAAGGTCGCGCTGACTGATGGCTTGGTTTCCAGTGCTTTGTGTAGAGCTACCTCGTGAGGCACCTCTTCTTTCAGGAGGCGGAAAGGGTCTTTCAGCTCTTTAGGGCATTCGATCTTTGTATCTTTTTTCAACTTGGAGCGAGCCGTCTGCCACCAACGGTTCCAATCTTCTGAAGGAATCACTAAGTCGGCTAACTCATTTTTTAAATCTGCAGCAGTCTTAGGTCCTAAATCTCTCAGCAAAAGACGGATGAGTTCACTGGGGGATTCTCTTGCCTCTTTTTCAAGCGTATCGGGGTCCCCAAAGCGGCGCGCATAAAAGTGGTCTTTGGGGAGAGGAATCAGAGTGCGGAATGCCTTTTCAAAAGAGACCTGTTGAAGCCCGACCACGTTTTCAAATTCCAAAGTCATCTCTTCACGCACCATCGAGACATCGGAGATTTCCCCCGTCCCCCAACCCCCTGTGTGGTAGACGAAATTACCCTTTTGCATGTGGCTTAAGAGCTCAAAATTGCGAATGACGGAAGGGAAAAGGTCTCGGTTTCGGAGCCCAATCAGGCGAAATTTTTCGAGGAGAAGAGGATCTTCCGGATACCGGGTTTTGAGATATTCGGTCGCAAGATCGGCGAGTTGTTCATTGTTTGTAGTTTGCAGATCGAAGATGAGTCTCAAGACATTATGGGCTTGGGATGGATCCTTCAGTTCGCGCCATAGAGGCAAGAGCCTCTCCACGTGAATCCCAAATTGTTTGGCTAAATCAGAAGCTTTAACGAGCTCCAATACAGCCTCCATCTCTTCCCCATCCGGCTGATCTCCGTAACAGTATTCTTCCCAGATCTTCAGAAAGCCAGGGTAGTCATTTCTTTCAATGCGTTCGCGAAAATCTTTTAAATACGTCATCAATTTCGTCCTATACCGCTCGTGATTCGAAAATCGGTTCTGCCGGCGTCGGGCAGCCACTGCTTTTGGAATCCACCTCCATCGCCCAACCCTATGGGTTGAGCTGCTTGAAGTGCCGGCTCCGCCTGATCCAAAATCAGGGCGCCTCCTTGGCATCTCCCGATTTTTGAACCACTCCCGGTATACGTTCTGCAGAGGAGTATAGGCAAGAGGGAAATAATAGTGAAGGCCCTTCCGGGGCCCCCTTCATAAATTCATCACAGAATGCGGCCGGCTGCGACTTCACCATATCGATCCTCCTCCTCGTCCATAGCTATTCGCTATGAACTCGTCGTTCGGAACGCCTCGCTCGGCCGCATTCTGTGATGAATTTATGAAGGGGGTCCTTGAAAAAAAACTATTTTCCTTCTACGCTGGCGGTCTTCGACCTATGAAAAAGTTCTTACTCTTTGCTCTCTGTCCTTTCCTATCGGTGTGCGCAGAAGAGATGGAGAACCCCTGCGATCAGTTGTTCCGTGATCTGGAGACGGTTGAGAAAATCAATCGGGAGATCCACGACCACCTTCCTCTCATTATCAACTACAACCTTCAGGGGGGGTACTTCACCATGCCATCAGCCCGTACCTATGAAGCGGGAGTTTTGGGATTCGGGTTTGCGTACGTTCCTCCCTACAGAATCTGGAGCTTGGGGTTCCAGTTTTTCGACCATATTGAGACCACCGGGAATTATTGGATTTTTCAGGGGGTGATGGACAGCACTTTCGGCCATCTTGGATTTGGAGAGGAGGCGGAGCGAGCGGCCAATCTCAAGGTGATCCTCCTGCGGAAGGAAGATGGGTTCCCCTTTATCCCCGATATAGCGATGGGGCTCAACGACTTTTTGGGGAGCTGCCGCTTTCGGTCTTTTTACGTGGTCGCTACTCAAGAATTTTTGAAACTCAACCTGGAAGCGTCTTTAGGGTGGGGCACTGGACGGATCCACGGATTTTATGGCGGGTTAGCTTGGACCCCCTGGCACCGCTCGTCCCATTTTTTAAAGGGGCTATCCCTCCTGGCCGAATATGACGCCAACGACTACAAGCACCACCCCTTTGAGCATCATGAGGGGCGTACTGTCAACAGCCGGGTCAATGTAGGAGCTCAGCTCGATCTGTGGGAGCTCATTCGCCTCTCCGCGAGTACGATTCGGGGCGATGATTGGGCCGCCAGCCTTGCATTCCGATACAATTTGGGGGGTTCCAAGGGCTTATTCCCCAAGCTCTACGACCCGGCCCCCTATGCGGCCCCTGTGGATACGGAACCTTTAGGCCCACTTCGCTCTAGCCAAGAGCTTGCCCAAGAACTTGCCTACGCCTTTCAGGAACAGGGCTTTGATCTCTATAATTTAAGCCTAGTTCCTGAAAAAGGGGGCAAAGATAGCCTTTGGCTGGAGCTCGTCAATGTCCGTTACCGGGAAGAACAGGAAGTTCGCCATCGCGTTGAATCGGTCCTGAGCTCCCTTTCTCCCTCCAATCTCGAAACGGTGACAGTCGTCATTGAAGCCGAGGGGGTCCCCATTCATGAATACCGCTATCGGATCCAAGATTTGAAACGGTTCCGCCAAGATCAAATCGGAGAGCAAGAATTTAGGATTATCGCCCCTTTGAGAGAGGCCTCCTCCGCCCCTTCCAAATATGAAGGGACGCTCCTCTACAAGCGGAATAAGCCGATTTGGTTGATCACATTTCGCCCTTGGCTGAGCACCTTTTTGGGGAGCAGCCGCGGAAAGTTCAAGTATGAGGTCGGGCTCGGCCTAGGACCTGAAGGGTATTTATTCAACCAGATTTATTATTACGTTTGGATGACCTATACAGCCAAATCCAGCGCCAAAGACATGAAGGCCCAGGACATCATTAACCCCTCTCGGATCATCAACGTAAGGACCGACTCGATCTTGTACAATCAAACCAGCTCCCTCCATCTAGAACAAGCCTTTGTCCAGAAAAGCTGGAATTTAGGACAGGGGTGGTTTTCGAGGCTGGGTCTGGGCTATTTTGAAACTGCCTACGGGGGGACTTGTGGAGAACTTCTCTACTACCCCGTCCACTCCAATTGGGCCCTCGGAGCTGAAATGTCCGCCCTTTTTAAGAGAAAATACTACGGAATCGGCTTCACCACAAAAATCCGCAAGCTCAGCGATGAAGGGTATATCCACGTCCCCTACATAGGGTGGCAGTATTTTCTCAATTTCTACTACCAGTACAGACCGCTCAGCCTCGATTTTAAAGTCAATTTAGGACAATTCCTCGCCCATGATAAGGGCATTCGAGTAGAAGGGGGACGGACCTTTTTCAGCGGGCTTCGAGTTGGCCTCTGGTATACGATGACCAACGCAGGAGACATTGTGAATGGAAGCCGCTACTACGATAAGGGCTTTTCCATCACGCTTCCCCTCGACATCTTCCTCAATAAGAGCAGCCGCACCCGCATCGGGACCTCGATGTCAGCTTGGCTCCGCGACTGCGGAGCTGTAGGATCCACCGGTAAACAGCTCTATCCGACCATTTACTGGGAACGGTACAACGGCAAGCCGGTCATTACCCCTTAAAGCGGTAGGACTGCTCATTGAATCGTGCAAGGGGGAGCGTCAAGAGAAGAGCTAGGCCTCTTTTTTCCCCGCATAAGAACGGATCTGTAGCCACAAGTCATTTGGCAAGGATGTTTGTATTGAATCTGATGCTGCAACCATCATTTCGATCTCGACTGGGATGTGCGTTCCAGAGAGAGAAATTATAACCAAACTCTGATAAATCAGGAAAGCATCATTTTGTGGCTTGTAAAGCCGCTTTACATCGGATGAGTCGGGCGTATTCCCATTTTCAGGGTAGGGAAAAATAATTACCGCAGAGACGCGGAGAACGCAGAGAAATATTCCATTGATTTACTTTAAGAGGGTGTTCTGTAAAAAATATTTCATCGAGTTTTTGGATTATTTTGGCCTCTTTTCGACTTCAAATATGGGGGGCAATATCGACAACAGTATATAGCCCCCCATTTTTGCATCGAAAATAGGCTCAAAAGAACCGAA
>CAIVVG010000157.1 GCA_903909295.1 uncultured Chlamydiae bacterium | reverse complement strand
CTTTCGGATCTTGCCGGTGGAACCCCGGCACGCAAATCATCAGCGCTACTGCTCTGCTGGTGTTAGGTTTGTCTATATGCATAGATTTGCCTAGATTTTTTTGAGCGGTTCGATACCGATGAATCGAGCTTCTGGAAATTTTTTTGCTAAGGGGAAAATAGTGGTTCCAATATTAGCTCCTACATCTACAACAACGGGAGAAGAAATTTTGCTTAGGAAGCCTTCACAAAACGAGAAATAAGGATCTTTGAGATAAGGTTTACCTAAAAAGCGACCGATCATTTTTTTGATTTTTAATTTAATTAAGTGTTTTTCAAGAGAGTTGGAGGTTGATGTGAGAAATAAAGCCCCCTCGTATTCGCATTTCATATATAAGAACTCCGGTATAGTGAGTCAATTGTTTTAGAGATTTTAAATGCCTTATCTTTATTGGACAGATAAGATGTTTTGTCGATGTATTGAATCTGTGATGAGGCTAAGATATAAGGCTGAATTTCCTCTCTCCAGTTGTTTTCACTTAAAAAATAGCCGTCATTTTCAGCGGCCTCCCGCATTTCTGGGGTATCAAGACAGATAACCGGCGTGCGACACATTCTGGATTCTGCAATCGGCATCCCATATCCCTCATATTTAGAAACCATTAAACAGTAGCGAGCTCCAGATAAGAACGAGGCGATTTCTGAGTCGGGAATGTAACCCATCAGATGAAAATGATTCGGGTAGCTTGCTTTCGCTTGGGCCAGATTTTGAATGAGTTTTTTATTCTTCCACCCACCGCCCCCTATAATTACCAAAGGGAGAATGTCTTCTGCGGGATAGTTTTTTAACATTTCTAGGTACACATCGATCAAGCTTTGAAGATTTTTTCTGGGCTCTAAAGTTCCAATGACAACGAGGTATTTTTTGAAATTGTGCCGAGATGTTTGTTCAAACGTCATCTGGGGTTTCAGGGGTGGGGAGATAATAGAATGATAATCGATATTATAAAATCTCTGAAGTTTGGACCCTGTCCCTGCTGAAACGGGGAGAATAATATCGGCTTTTTGAAGCATTTTGCGACACAATAACTTGAGATAAATCTTTTTGAATAAAGAGGTTGTCTCGGGACAAATCAAGTAGACGAAGTCGTGGAGGGTGAGGATTGTTTTAGTAGAAGACCTTTTGAATAGCGGAATCGATTGAGTGGTTCCCCAAAACAGATCGATTTTCTCAATCCAACAACCATAGCTGAGGAGAGTTTGGGCCCATATAGAGTGGCCAACAAAGCTAGGTGGGTAGGTTGCAATACGTACATTTTTGTATTTTCTGAAATGTTCAAGATGGTCAGTTATTTTATTATTGAATAAGAAAAAGGTATCGTTTTCTCGGATCTGTATTAACTCATCTAGTAAAAAGAAGGTGTAGTAGCTGATTCCTCCATGGAGCTGTTGAAGAGGGGTTGCATCAACGCCAATTCTCATAAGAGAGCTCGGAATTCTTCAGGGATATTTTTTACTTTTTGTGAGGCGCCTTTTTTACTAATCAAAATAGCATCGTCTGTTTCGATGATCAACATATCCTCTAGCCCGATTGTAGAAATAATTCGTTTGTTTCCTATAATTAAGCTGTTTTTTGTGTCGATGGAGGAGACGCGTCCCACTGTTACGTTTTGATTTTGGTCTTTTTGCAGCATTTCATAAACACTGTCCCAGCATCCAATATCTGACCAAAAAAGGTTCAGAGGGGAGAGAACAATATCTCTAGACTTTTCCATAATGGCGTAATCGATGGATAGGCCGGAAATTTCTTTAAATCGGGCTTTTATCTCCTGTAACTCCAGTTTAAAAAATTGACTCAATTCAGAGGCATGGAGATGCAGTTGGTGCCAAAAAGTTTCGATAGAAAAAAGGAATATCCCTGAGTTCCAAAAAAAATTGGGATTTTGGATATATTCAACAGCCGTTTTTTGATCTGGTTTTTCTACAAAACGTCTTACTTGAAAAATGTCCGGTTCAATTTCTTTCTCAATTTCAATGTAGCCATACCCGGTTTCAGGCTTTGTCGGCCGGATGCCGAAAGTAATGATTTTATTGGCCATGTCTTGCAAATTTTCTAGAGCAGAAACAAAAGCCGATTCAGGGGTGATGAGGTGGTCCGACGGGACGACGAGAATAGGTTCGGTGCCTTTTATTCTATTTTCACTTTCTAACACTTTGAGTGTAAAAGCGATCGCTGGGGCCGTATTTTTTCTATCGGGCTCTATTAAAATACGGCAATGGGCCCTGATTTTGTGCAGTTGTGTTTCAACAAGAGGGAGATAAACAGCACTGGTGGTAATGATGATTTCATTGATACGGGGGGTATTCATCAACCTTCGAACGGTGGCCTGCAAAAGGGACAGCCCTAAGCCAAAATCGAGAAACTGTTTGGGAAAGGAGTCTCTCGATAGTGGCCAAAGGCGAGTTCCTCCGCCCCCTGCTAAAACAATTGCTTTCATGTTCGAGGAGCATAGACGATTTCCGATTTGTCTGTTGACTGAAACTTATGAGTGCGATAGGTTTTTTTAATAAAAAAGGGGCGGCATTGGCGTACGATTCTATTTCTGTGTCTACAAATACTCCTGTTGCTTTTGATTCTCCGGACCATTTGGTCCCATGGGGAACAGCCCAAGAAAATAGTACCAACTTGCGCTTCAATCAAAAACTCATCCGCCTTTTCCCTCATCTCAGAAGGCCGCTCAAAGTGCTCGACCTGGGGTGTTCTGGAGGGGGATTTGTGAAAAGTCTTCTCGAGGATGGTTGCTTTGCAGTCGGGGTTGAAGGGAGCGACTACTCAGAAAAACATGCCAGAGCGGAATGGCCTGTCTTGGGAAGAAAGTTTCTTTTTACTGCTGATATCACAAGAGACTTTCAGGTGTATGGGAAATCCGGAGAGCAATCTGAGGCTATTTTGTTCGATGTGATTACCGCTTGGGAAGTCATGGAACATTTGCCGCAAGAACGCCTTGATACAGTTATGAAAAATCTAAAAAAGCATTTGGCTCCAAATGGGTTGATTGTAATGAGCATTTCGTCCCTACCAGATATCGTCCGGGGCACTCAATTACACCTTACCCTCAAGGAAAAGGGCTGGTGGAAGCAATTATTTATGCAACACTCTTTCTCGCATATTGAGCAGCTAACCTCCTATTTCAATACCCAATTTGTCAGGGGGCCAAAACAAAATGCTCCGGGGAGCTTTCACCTTGTTCTCTCATTCAATGAGGCTTCCTTTCCAATGCCCCCTGGACTTTCGTGGAAAGAGTGGGCTGCGGACTGCTGGCTAGGCTCAAGCCCTCAAAGGATGCTGAAGAAACTGATCGTTGGCGAGTCCTAGTGCTGCAGCAAACTGATCCATGCAGTGGAACTTTGCATACGCCTCCTTCATGAGTTGGAGTTTTTTGCGGACTTTGGGGTCGCCGTGTAAATAGAGAATGTGCTCGAGGAGGTCGGTTCGATCCCAATCCAAGAGGAGCTCTTCCAGAGAGAATCTACGGAGTTCGTGGGCAAGCCAAGAGCCCTCTCGGGCGAGAGGCATCAGTCCTGCTGCAATCGCCTCTGCGAAGATGTAAGAGGTTTTGTCTGAATAGTTTTTGGGGTCGTAAGGGAGCAGAGCGATATGCACACTATTGAGCCATGCTTCATAGGCGCTTCGATTTAAATTATTTTCTATATACAAGACCGATGGGGAGGGAATGACCCCCTGCATTTGAGTCTTTTGGGCTACGATAAGGCGGAGTGGGAGAGAGCCTTTTGTCTTGAGTAGGGATGAAAATCGTTGGATCTGGGCAAGCCCCTTTTCTTTGCGGGTAGACCCTCCAGGCCACCAACAGTCGATGACTCCTTCGATTCCTAGGTGCCTTTTTGCAGAGGCTATTGCTGTATTGGGAATTGGGAGGAGATGAATGGATTTTGAAAAGAGGGCGGTATATTTGGGCACGAGCAGCTCGCTGTCGGTGAAGAGGGTGAAGTTATTTGGCCCGAGGCATCGAGAGATCCACTTCACTAAATCAGAGAGCCATTTTCCTCTTCGTCGCATTTCGTGGGGAGAATGGCGTTGGATCACCCATAGTTGCGGTGATTTTCCAGCTAAGAGGAGCGCTAAGGAAAAAGTAAAGGTCTGTGGAAGGTTCAAGTTATCTAACAGAAAAATGGAAGAAGGGGGCACCCCCCGGATGGCTTTCCAGTAACAAAAAAGCCAGCCCCAAAAAATCCAAAGCCATGAAATTATAGGCCTGCCCCAATTTTTGGGGAGGTTCTTTTGCCAATGGGCAGGAATCGTTGGGATGGGACAATTGCGAGGAACCCATCCAATGTGGGTCCAGCCATTCATCGATGCGGCTCTCTCTACACAAAGGGAGTACTCGTAAACATGGCCTAACTCGTTTTCTAACTGAGACAAAACAGAATAGAGGTGAGTCATTGGACCTCAACAGGGTCTTTTGATTGGGCTCTCCAGAAAGAGGCGTAGCGCCCTTGAGCCAAAAGGAGCTCTGCATGGGTCCCCGTTTCAACGAGGCTTCCCTTTTCCAGCACGAAGATCCAGTCTGCGTGGACGATCGTGGAGAGTCTGTGGGCAATGACAATCATCGTTTTTTTTCCTCTAAAATGATCAAGAGCTTCTTGGATGATTTTTTCAGAGTGGCTATCGAGGTTGCTGGTCGCTTCATCGAGGATCAGGATTTCGGGATCGCGGACGAGCGCGCGGGCCAGGGCAATCCGTTGCCTTTCTCCTCCAGAAAATCGGTAGCCGCGTTCTCCCAGCAGAGTTTGGTATCCTTGCGGCAATTGCGAGATGAATTCATGAGCGCCAGCCTGCTTGGCAGCTGCGATGATCTGAGAAGAAGAAGCCTCTAATAATCCAAAACGGATATTGCTCTCTACCGTGTCGTGAAAAATAAAGGTATCTTGACTGACGATTCCCAGACGAGAGCGCCATCCGCCCATATCCAAACTTTGTAAGGGATGGCCATCGATGAGAATGCTCCCTTCGGTCGGTTGATAGAGACCGGTGAGTAAATCGGCCAGCGTGGACTTTCCTGCCCCAGAAGACCCGACGAAGGCAACAGTACTCCCTTTAGGAATAACCAAGGAGAGCGACTGGAGCGCAGATTTTTTGGAGCCCTCGTAACGGAGAGAGAGATTCCTAAATTGGATTTGTCTATGGAAATGGTCTAAGGGACGGGACTGAACTGGGGCGGGCTCCGATTCCTGATGTCTTAAGATGGCCTCTGTTCTCTTCATATGTCCCCAGCCCAAAGCAATCGTTCCTACAACTTGCATGAATATTTGTAGGCGTGTATTGAGTCGGTGCAAGATAAGAATGAATGTGAGCAAGATGGGAATGGCGCTCTCTTGTTCCTTTCCCAGTATGAGGTGACCGCAGACCAGAAACAGCCCTATGACAAAAATGCCTAGGATTTCAGATATGGGAGGGATGACTGAATACCAGGTATGGAGTGTCCGCATCGAGGATGAAATTTTTTCCAAGATATCAGTAATCTGGTTAGCCACATAAGATTGCCGATGGAAGGTGTGGATCAAACGGAGTCCTTGTAGGCTTTGTTCTGCTTCTTGACTGAAGTTGGCTGCGTGTCCTGCCAAAATTTTCGACTGACCGGAAACTTTCAAAATCATTTTTTTCTGCAAGATGGCAAAGAGGCCAAACGTGATACATGCAAAAAGGGTCAGCTTGACTGAAATAAAGCAAGCCACAACTAGAGATGCCAAAATAGTCAGGCCAGTGACGCTTATCCGATTGAGCGGGTCAATGAAAAAATGGGTGATTCCGCTCGGTTCCTTGATATGTTCGCTTAAGTCCCCTATTTTGCGGCTATTGATGTAGGGAAAGCTAAAGCTCAGAATCTTGTGATAAACTTTCTTCTGGACTTCTGTTTGAAGCCAAGTGCCCACTCTCATGGCGACCACTTGCCCGACACAATTGAGTGCACTGCGAATGATTTGTGCAGAGAAGGCGAGAATGAGAAAAAAGATCAAGGCTTGTTGAGCATCCATTGAGGGAAGCCAGGAAGACCAGGAGCCGAGAGCTGCAGAGGGGTTCCCTAAAAACGAGAGGGCGATGAGGATAATCCCAAAAGAGGCACCCTCAAGACAAGCAGCTAAGGTATTGACAATGACCACAAAGACAAACCAAGCCACTTGACGGGGAGCACCGAACCAGATTGAACCAACAGAGCCTAGCATAGAATGAAAGGATAAGGATTGGGAATTCCGCTGTCAATACGTCCTTGAGGAGAATCCCTTAAGCCGCTATCCTTCCGTCTATGCAAAATAAAAAAATCTATGTAGCGGGTCATACAGGTCTTGCTGGGAGTGCAATTGTTCGCAAACTTCGGGCCTTGGGCTATGACAATCTACTCCTTCCCGAAATCGATTTGATGGACCCTTCTTCCGTGCGCGATTTTTTTGCAGCAATGTGCCCTGAATATGTCTTTTTCTGCGCTATTGTGACCGGCGGGATCATTGCCACTAAGAACTTTCCCGGGACATTCATTCATGAAAATTTGATGATCCAAACTCATGTACTGCATGAAGCGATGCGTTCCGGTGTCCAGCGACTGTTCTTTTTAGGCTCTTCTTGTCTCTACCCGAGGTTGTGTCCGCAGCCGATGAAAGAGGAATATCTCGTCTCAAGTAGCTTTGAACCCTCAAACCGCTCTTATGCCATCGGCAAGATCGCCGGGATCGAGATGTGTTGGGCCTACAATCAGCAGTACAAGACCCGCTTTTTCGCAGGGATGCCGACGAACTTGTACGGCCCCGAAGATGACTACGATCTAGTCAGGGCGCATGTCCTTCCCGCGATGATCCGAAAAATGCACCACGCTAAAGTGGAAGGGCTTGAGAGTTTGACTTTGTGGGGCACTGGAAGAGCGAGACGAGAATTTTTGCATAGCGATGACTTTGCAGAAGCGGCGATTTTTTTAATGAATTTAGAAGACAACCCACTGTTTGGGCTGAGCGAACCTCCCCTAGTCAATATCGGCACTGGGGTCGATTTATCGATCCGGGAGCTGGCTTTGCTCATTGCTGATGTCGTTGGGTACTCAGGAGAGATTCTCTGGGATGCGACGAAGCCGGATGGCCCCCCGCAAAAACTGCTCGACGTCTCTCGCATCCATCAGATGGGCTGGAAGGCCTCTATTTCGTTGCAGGAAGGGATTCGTCGCGTTTACGAGGGGTGGGCTGCGAATACCACTCGATGACCGAGGGGAGCCCTGCATCAAGCGAGATTTTGGGTTTGAATCCCAGCCCTTTCATTTTCCCGATATGGGGACATCTACGCTCAGTAGATCCCCATTGCAAAGAGGTGGGTTGGAGCTCTATCTCTCTCCCAAAATACCCCACCACTTTTTTTGCCAGATCGGCCATGGTCACTTCTTCCGGGTTTCCGATATGGTAAATATTCAGGTGTTCTCCCCGCTCAAGAAGGAGCATGAGCCCATCGATCATGTCATCGATATGGATCAATGCACGGGTTTGCTTTCCATCGCCCTGGATCGGAAATGGGACGGGCCCCGTGGGTGACTGGCTGATTTTCTCTACGGCCCGTAAAATAAATTGAGGCAAAACATGTTCCCGCCCCATCGCAGGCCCATAGACATTGTGAGGTCTGAAAAGAACCGCCCGTTTGAAATGGGTTTTTCCGTAATTCAGTACTAAGAGCTCAGTGATGATTTTTGAGCCTCCGTAGGAATAGCGGGGATTGAGCGGATCGGGGATGATGAGGGCCGCGCTCTCGTCTGTTGGGATGATGGCGGGTGTTTGATAGACTTCAGAGCTGGAGGCCGCGATCAGATCGACCACCCCCGTTTTTTGGCATGCTTCGATCACATTTAAAATTCCGCGGACGCCTACATCGAGAACAAGGGCGGGCTTACTATAAAAGAATTCGGTTCCATTCACAGCAGCTAGGTGGATGACGGCGTCCATTCCCCGCACGGCATCGAGGACAGCCTGACTATCGCGGATATCCCCGCAAATCAGTTCGATCGAATCGGAAAGATCGGCAATAGGCATTCCTGAGGAGCGAGACCCGTTATCGAAAACACGCACAAAATAGTTGAGTGAAACCAAACGGCGCACTAGAGCCGCTCCTAAAAATCCGGTGCCTCCTGTGACCAAGATCCGCTTCATGTGGCCACTTTCTCCGGTTGTGATACAGCAAATTTATGACTTCCGAGAGAGATGTATTCGATTTCGGGCGGTAAGCAAAGAGTTTCTCTAGAATAATTATTCCAAAAGTCATAAATCACCCCCGGACGAGCCATCTCTATTGACCATTTTTCAAGGGGCATCGCAGCAAAAACCGGGTGGTTATTTAAAATGAGGGCGAGATGAGCCCCTTTTAGAGCCTCTTGTACCGATGTCTTGGGTTCGAGCCCAAATTGGAGGATTGCTTCTGGGTTGACGACGGGATCGTAGCCCCAGAATTTCGCTTGAGGGAAGGCCTTTTTCAACGCTTCAAAAATCGGCTTTGCAGTGGTTCCTCTGAGATCGTCTGTCGCCGGCCTTCCCTTAAAGGCAATCCCCAGCAATGAGATGATCGGATCTTTGGGAAACTCGCCAAGCTCATTCACATATCCCTTCAAAAATGCAGTGACTTCCGTGGATTGCTCTTCGTTGACTCTGCGGGCTGCTAAAGTCATTTGAGGAACCACTCCAAATTCCTCCATGCTTTGTGCCAGGATATACGAATCCTTGGAAAGGCAGGGCCCTCCGACCGGGCCAGGCGTCGGCAAATCGGTCCGCGCATACCCGAAACGGCCCGCACTCAGCACTTCACTTGCGCTCAATCCCGCTGCATCGCAAAGACGAGCCACTTCGTTGGAAAACCCAAAGATGACATCCCTTTTCGTATTGTCGATCAATTTGATCATCTCCGCGGTTTCCATATCGGAGACTCGGACTACCGTGGGAGTCAAAAATTGGAAAAGATGGGCCGCTCGGATGCTAGTTGAAAGATCATCTGCTCCAATGACTTGAGGTAAATAGCGGAGCTCTGCCATCGCCTGTCCTTCCACCGTTCTCTCAGGGCAAAAGGCGATTTCAAACCGCTTGCCAGTTTTCTGTAAGATGGGAAGGACGATATTTCTCGTTGTGCCCAATTTTACAGTTGAGCGCAAAATGACGAGGGCGCCATCCTGGAGATGCTCTGCGATGTCATTGCAAATATTGCAGATGCTGCTGAGGTTGACTATTTTGTTTTCATCTAGCGGTGTTCCTGCGGTGATGATGTAGACACTCGCGTTACAATCTTTGGGAATTTTTTTGGAGACCCGCAAGGACTTATTTTCGATCACCTTTTTGAGCCGCGTGGACAGATCTGGCTCAAAGAAATAAGGATCTCCTGAGGACAATTGCGCCACCAACTGATCCCGGATTTCAACTCCGATGACTTCGAATCCGATGTCGGCCATCACTGTAGCTAAGGTCAGTCCCACAAAACCTAACCCCAATATACAGACGGTCTTATCAGGGTAGTCGACAGGCACTGTACTCGCTCGCTTCATCGGGATCCTCTACTTTACGGAATGGACGCGAGGATAACAAATTCTGGGGGAATGTGGGAAGCCTTCCTTTTTTCTTTCAAAAAAAGGATTCAGTTCTCAAGATGGAAGGGGTTTATAATAACGCCTGGAGCAACCCAAAGTGGGCAAGGAGTCTCGTTTAGTTATTTTCGATTTAGATGGTGTTTTGATCGACAGTAAGTTGTTGCACTATAAGGCATTAAACCAAGCCTTATCGAAAATCGATCAAAAATTTGTGATCTCGATGGAAGATCATTTAGCGAAATTTGATGGACACCCATCGTCACAAAAACTTCAAATACTCACTCGCGAACGAGGTCTTCCAGAAAGCTT
>CAIVVG010000156.1 GCA_903909295.1 uncultured Chlamydiae bacterium | reverse complement strand
ATACCGAAGGAGTTCCCTCCTGCAGGTACGTCCTTCGCTCCATGGTGAAAAAGGAATTTCGAGAAGATCTCATCAAAGATCCCCTCCCTGCAACTGTGTTCTTGGCCAATGCCCCCGATCAGATCGGCGGCATGGTCCGCATTCCTCCGGTGATGAAATGAAGCCGCTCCACCACTTTGCTGCGCATGAGCTAAGAGACTCCTTCTTAAAGGGAGAGATCAAAGCGGTCGAAATCGCAAGTTATTTTCTAAAGCGGATGGAAGATCAGGGACCTGCGTTGGGGGCGTTTCTCTCTGTACTGGGACCGCGCGCGCTGACTAAAGCGGAGGGTCTCGACCGAAAAAGGGCGCACAATCAACCTCTGGGCAAGTTGGCCGCCGTCCCCGTTGCGATCAAAGACAATATGCACATCGAGGGAGAGATCACTACCTGTGCATCTCAGTTCCTGAAAAATTACCGCGCACCTTTCGCCGCTACGGCCGTCCATGCACTGGAGCAAGAAGACGCCCTCTTGATGGGAAAGACCAATCTCGATGAATTCGCGATGGGCTCCACGACGGGCAATTCTTCCTTTTTTCCCGCCTCTAATCCTTGGAACCTCGATCGAGTGGCGGGCGGCTCGTCAGGCGGCTCTTCAGCTGCGATCGGAGCACGCCTCTCTTTGATCGCAACGGGCAGTGACACAGGAGGATCGATCCGGCAGCCGGCTAGCTTTTGCGGGATCGTTGGATTCAAGCCCACCTACGGACGAGTCTCCCGCTATGGTCTAGTTGCCTTTGGCTCTTCTCTCGACCAGATCGGCCCGATGACCACCTGCGTAGCCGACGCCGCTTTGAGCATGGAAGTTCTCGGCCGTCCCTGCAGCCGCGATGCGACCTCGCTCGACCTCCCTAGAGAGAGCTATCCCCTTTCCAAAAAACTGGGACCCACAAAGATCGGCATCCCCTGGCATTTTCTCGAAGGGTTAAAGCCGGAAGTGCTGGCCGCTTTTAAAGAAGCGGTCCAGGTCTTCAAAGACCTCGGCGCCCACATCGTCGATATCGACTTGTCGATCTTAAAACACTCGATTGCCACCTATTACATCCTCGCTACGGCAGAGGCCTCCACCAATTTGGCTAGATTCGACGGCATTCGGTATGGTGTGCGGGCGCCCCACGCAAAAAACCTAGAAGAGATCTATGAAAAATCGCGCGCGAATGGATTTGGCCGTGAGGTAAAAAAGCGGATTTTGCTAGGGACCTATGTTCTCTCCGCTGGCTACCAAGACGCCTTTTACAAAAAAGCGCAGAAAGTAAGGACCCTGATCATCAATGCCTTCGAAGAGGCTTTTGCCGATTGCGACGCCGTGATGATGCCCGTTGCCCCCACAGGCGCCTTCGGCCACAAAGCGATCACCGATCCCGTCGAGATGTACTTACAAGACATCTTCACCATCCCAGCCAACCTTGCGGGGCTCCCCGCTGTGAGCGTTCCCTGCGGCTACGATGGAGAGGGGTTACCTCTCGGACTACAGATTTTGGGACCGCAGCTGTGTGACGTATCTGTATTGCAGATGGCCTACGCCTATGAACAGGCGACAAATTGGAACCGCATCCCCCCAAGATACAAATGAAGAAGAATTTAACCACAGAGACACAGAGAGGAGAGAGGCAGCACAGAGATGGGGACTCTGTCCCCATACCTCAGCCAAAGGACTTTCGTCCTTTGGAATCCTATTTGGGGTTTGCAAAGGGCCTAGGCCCTTTGCCGGGTCGTAGGGCGGAGCCCTACCTCTGTGCCACCTCCCTCTCCTCTGTGCCTCTGTGGTTAGTTTTCTTTCCCCTCAATCAGCAAGGCATACTATGAACTGGGAAACCGTTGTCGGCTTAGAGATCCACGCGCAGCTCAATACCCAATCCAAACTCTTTAGCGGCGCTCCCAATCGCTTTGGCGACGAGCCCAACAGCAATATCTCGGTCGTTTGCACCGGTCAACCCGGAGCGCTCCCCGTTCTCAACAAAGAAGCAGTCAAGAAAGCGGTCCAGTTTGGACTGGCGATCCGGAGCGATATTTCTCAAACGAGCACGTTTGATCGGAAATCCTACTTTTATCCCGATAGTCCGCGCAACTTTCAGATCACCCAGTATGAAAATCCCCTTCTCCGAGGAGGATCTGTCTCTGCAGAAGTGGATGGCGTAGTAAAAACCTTTGCGGTGAATCGAGCCCATATTGAAGACGATGCCGGGATGCTCAAACACTTTTCGACCTTTGCCGGCGTAGACTACAACCGAGCCGGGGCCCCTCTCATCGAGATCGTCTCCGAGCCATGCATCCATTCCCCTAAAGAGGCCTCCGCCTATGCGATGGCCATTCGCGCCATCTTGCTCTACATCGACGCTTGCGATGGCAACATGGAAGAGGGAAGTTTACGCATCGATGTGAATATTTCCGTACGCCCGCAAGGAGAAAAGGGCTTGAGACCCCGGATTGAGATCAAGAACATGAACTCATTCCACTTCTTGGAGATGGCCATTGAATCAGAAGTGAAGCGGCAGATCAATTTGTACAGAAATCACCCCGACAAATCGCCCGAAGAGTTGATTCCGCCAGGCACCTATCGCTGGGATCCAGAGAGCAAAGAGACCGTCCTCATGCGGAAAAAAGAGAGCGCGGATGACTATCGCTATTTTCCCGAGCCCGATCTCGTCCCGGTGATCTTGAGCGAAGCAGATATCGATGCACTTCGAGTGACCCTCCCTGAACTGCCCCAAGACCGTTTTCGAAGGTATGTATCCGACTTAGGGTTGACCCCTTATGCGGCCTCCACCCTCATTGCTGAAAAGGAACTCTCCGACTACTTTGAAGAGGCGATGAAAATTTGCCCCTCCCCTCGCCAGCTCTGCAACTGGATCACCGTCGAATTTACCGGCAGACTGAAAGAGCTGGGACAAACCCTTGTGAAGCTCAAGATCCCTCCCGCACATGTCGCTGGGCTAGTCCAACTGATCGAAGCAGGGCGCATCACCGGTCCTATCGCCAAAGCGGTGGCCGATGAGATGGTGAAAGAACCAGGCACGGCTCCCGAAGAGATCGTCAAAAGAAACCCCGACTACCAACCGGTCGATGACTTGGCTACAATCGAACCTCTCGTCGATCAGATCTTGCGAGAAAACCCCCAATCGGTCGCCGACTTCAAAGCGGGGCGCGATAAAGCCTTTGGATACCT